>CAMJDE010000090.1 GCA_946404295.1 uncultured Clostridia bacterium
CTCAACATCTTCCCCTCAAGGGGAAGACTACGAGAGCCGAATGAATTGCACCTGCGGTGCGTGAATTGCCGCTTCGCGGCATGAATTGAGCGGCGTTGCCGTTCGTGAATTGCGACCCTTGGTCGCGTGAATTGCGGCGCGGCGCAAATCTGAAAGCGGGCGCGAAAGAAGACCGCCCCGGGGGGCGGTCTTCTTGGGTTTTGACGGTACGGGAAACGCGAAGCGGACTTGAGATAGTCCCATTAAGGTTTTGTCCGCGCCGTCTTTGGATTTGCCTTTTAGTCGGCGAGTTTGTAGTAGAACGCAGCCGGAACTTCGACGCCCTCCGCAACCGTAAGGTTGGCGGCGGCGGGATCCGCAACGGCTTCAACGTTCTGCACGAAGTCATGACCGCAGGTCATGGAGAGATCGCCGATGACGCAGTAACCGTTGCTCTTCTTGAAGAAGTCCTCGAAGAAGATCAGACCGTAGCTGGTCTTGTAGGTGCTCTGCGCCTTATCGTCGCCAATGTCGAAGTAGACCAGATTGCCGTCCTGGATTTCCGCCGTGTAGAGCAGAGCGGTGACCGTTCCGGTCGGGTTCCGTCTGACAACGTAGTCGGTCGCGTCGTACGAAACGAGCAGGACGCCGTCGACGTAAACGGAGGCAATATAGGTGTACTTGACCGCATCCGCATCGATCGCCGCTTCCTGATGGACGCGGAAGCCGAGCCGATGCCAGCCGTACTCGCCGAGCGACGGGGTCTTGAGAGCAGCGTTCTCAGCGATTTCGGCAGGGGTCGGGGTCAGGAACTCGTAGGTGTAGCCGTCTCTTTCCTTCGGATGGATCTTCGAGTCGACGTTGAAGACGTCGTAGCCGTCAACGTGTCCGAAGGTCAGGGCTTCCCAAGTATAGGTGTTGGCAAGAGTCTCGTTCCAGAGGAAGGAGACCTCAACGAGCAGGTCGTTGCCCTGCGCGTTGCCTTCGGTCGGGTAATAGTGCTGATCGGCAGCCTTGATGTCGTTGATGCTTCTCTTGATCATAATGCCCTTGCTGAGGTCAGGATGATTGAGCCAGTCAACGTCGTTCGCCGTGTTGAACGCGGTGCGGGCTGCGGTGTCCATATTGGAGCTGATGATGATCGGATCGGTCTCGTCGATCACGGATTCGTGGGTCTCGCCGCAGATCGAGCAATGGTCGATCTTGGTGCCCTCGGAGAGGAGGGTCGCCGCTTCGACGACTTCGTAATCCTCGTCCCAGACGTGGCTGTGGGCGTAGGTGAAGTACATCGCGCCGTCGTAGTCTTTGCCGTCGGGAAGCGTGATCTTCGTCGGTTTCGGATTTTCGACGCGAACCACTTCACGGACGAAGCCGTCGCCGCAGTTCCACTGAGGATCGTCGATTCCGACGTAGACGCTCTGGGAAGACGTATCGAGTCTGTCGATCCGCGTTCCGACCAGCATCGTGTCGTTGTCGGTGTAACCGGTGATCACGCCGTCAGCCGCGGTCGCGGTCCACAGAAGCAGACCGTTCTTCGTCAAACTATCGTTATGATCCGCTTTGAAGTTGGTATGAACTCTCCAGCACAGAACGCCGTCGATGTAGAGTTCGGTGTAGCCGGCGTACTTGACCGTGCTGCCGGTGACCGACGCCACTTCCTGGTGATACCGGAAGCCGAGACGGTGCCAGCCGCCCATAGTCTGATACTCGGCATCCCAGAGGTACGGAGAGTCGTTGCGACCCGCTCCCCAACCGGCGATGTATCTGCCGATCGTCCGACCGTTCAGCGTGTTGCCGAGAGAAGTCAGATCGTCCGCGCAGTTCTGACCGGGAGAATACGTGGTGTCGTAGGTCGAGAAGTCGATGTGTCCCGCCCACGGGCAGTCGCCGGAAGTGTTGAAGGCGCCGCCCTTACCGTCGTCGTTCAGGAAGTAGATGTAGTAGAAGCCTCTGTACTTCGAATAATCAGCAGAGCGGAAACCGAACAGACGCATCTCTGCGAGGTACTTCGTAGCGTCACGATACTGCAGAGAATCGTTGTACAGGAAGGAGTACTCGAACCAGAGGTCGTTGCCCTGTGCGCCGATTTCGGTAGAATCGGGATAGAAGTGATCTTCGCCGCGAATGTTGGCAACGCTCTTCAGGATCGCGAGGTCCTTGTTCTGGTTGTCGGCGTACGGGCTGGCGGCAATGTTCTTGGAATCGGTGATCACGGGAGCCGCTTCAACGGCAACCTCGTGCGACATACCGCAGACCGAGCAGTGCTCGACCTTCAGACCGTCCTTCAGGAGGGTCGCTTCCTCGATCAGGGTGAACTCGCCGTCCCAGGTATGCTCGGCGCAGGGTTTGGTGTACCACATCGTCGCGGGGACGAACACGCCTTCCTCAACTTCGAGTTCAGCCGCAACGGGGTAGTTGACCCGAGCGACGTTCTGAACGAACTCGGAGCCGATCGTGGCGGAGTAGTCGGCGATCGCGAAGTAAGCGACCTTACCCGACGCCATCTGTTTGTAGTGCAGGTACGCGCCGCTGAAATACAGGTCGTCGCCCGAATCGGTGTAGGCGATGCCGCCGTTTCCGTCGCTGGCGGCGGTGAAGAGTTTGTAGTCTCTCTCATCGCTCTTGCCCGGCTTGTAAATCATATTGGTATCGTAGGCGTGAATAACGAGGACGCCGTCCACGTAGACCCACAGCGAGAGTTTGTACTCCGCCGCGGCGCCCGCCTTGACCGCGTCGACGTTGGCAACCTCTTCGCGGTAGCGGATGCCGATACGGTGCCAGCCGTAACGGTCCTCACCCTGAGAAGTGCCGTCGCCGCCGTTTGCGCCGCCGATATTCGGATACTCGTCTTTCGTAGTACCGAGCGTCGGATCCTTCGTAAACTTCGGATAGGGGTTGTCGGGCTCGTTCAGACCGATGCCGCCCCACTCGAAGCCGCCCGCAAATTTGCAGTCGGAACCGGAGCAGTTGTCGGACAGCGACCAGTAGATGATGTTCTTATTCGTCGAATCGGGATTGGAGGTCTGCGTAAATCTGGAGTCCATATACGGACCCTTATCGTTTTTCAGATCCTTAATCTCTTCGGTCCACAGAATCGAGAACTCGACGATGAGGTCGTTTCCGGGGGTGTAGAAGTGCTCGTCGCCGCGAATGCTCGCCAGCGTCGCGATGTTCGGGTTGTACGAGTTCTTCGTGGAATCCGTGAACTTCTGCACGTCGGGTTTGAATTCGACGTCGACTTCACGGGACTCACCGCAGATCGAGCAACGCTCGGTTCTCTTGCCGTTTTCAAGGAGCGTCGCCGCCTTGGTCACCTCATACCCGCCGTTCCAGACGTGCTCGGTGCAGGTGCCGTCGTCTTCGCGGTACCAGACCTTCGCGTCGAGTTCAACGCCCTCGGCGACCTCAAGGGTCTTATTCGCGGGGGTCCCGACCTTAACGACCTTCTGGACGAAGTCTTTGCCGCAGGTCATAGACACGTTGCCGTAGACGAGGTAGATCGTCGTGCCGTCCTTCGCCTTGGTCGAGTTGATCCGCATCGCGTGGATCCACTCTGCTTCTCTGACGTCGGTGTAGACGATGCCGCCCTGTCCGTCGGACGCGGCGGTGAAGAGTTTGTTGTCGTACGACACGGAGCCGTTGGTCATCGTGTCGCTGCTCAAAATCGAAACGAGCACGCCGTCGATGTAAATGGTGGTGATGCATTTATAGGTCGCGGCGGTCGCGCCGGCGGCGGCGTCCGCCTTCAGCGCGTCGGCGTTGGTCACGTCGATGTGCAGACGGATCTGGACGCGGTGCCAGCCCCATTGCGTCTCGCCCTGATCGATGCCGTCGCCGCCGTTGAAACCGCCGATGTTCGGGAACTCGTTGATCGAGTCGCCGACCGGCGGGGTCATCTGCGGATACGGGTTGCCGGGCTCCGAGGTTCTCATCGTGCCGTACTCGAAACCGCCCGCAAACTTGCAGTCGGCGTTGGAGTTGTCGGCAACCGGCGACCAGTACGCGATATTGTTGATCTCTTCCGTTCCGTTTTCCTTACCTACGCAGGTGTGGAAATACGGCTTCGCGGTTCCGACAAAGTTCAGCATCGAATCGTTCCAGAGGATCGAATACTCAACGAGCAGATCGTTGCCCGCCGCGTCGCTTTCGGTCGGATAGAAGTGCTTGTCGCCCATGATCTCCCGGATGTTCGCCTTTTCCTCGTTGTACGCGTCGGAAGAAGCGTCGGTAAAGGTCACGACAGTCGGCTCGAACGTGGTCGAGCGCTGTTCCTTATGGCTGCAGACCGTGCAAGTTCTCTCTTCGGCGCCGTCGCCGAGGACACTTGCTTCCTTGGTCGTCGTCCATTCCCCGTACTGGTGCTCGCCGGTCGCCGGGATCACGACTTCGGTGCCCGGAATGATCTGGTTGCACTCGGTGCAGTGATAGGACTTCGAGCCCGCAGCACCGCAGGTCGCCGGGGTATCGATCACGTACTCCGTTCCCTGCGTGTGTTGATGCTCGGTTGCCTCGGGTTCGGTTGCCTCGGGTTCGGTTGCCTCGGGTTCGGTTGCCTTGGGAGCGGTGGTCGCTTCCGGGGTCGTGCCCGGATCCGCGGTCGTGACGTCGGCTTTCTTCTTTCCGCAAGCCGCGAAACAGAAGATCACCATCACGAGGCACAGGATCAGAGCGAGTGCTATGGACAGTTTTTTCATACGTTCTTTCCTCCAATTTATTTCGGACGCGTATGTACGCCCGTTGGTACTTTTATTATACTATATTTGCGATTGTTTTTCAATCGAAAAGCGCCTGCGAAAACAAAAACGGCGAATTGCGCAAAGATCGGTGAGAATAATTGTGCAAAATAGACGAAAACAAAAAGTCGTTTTTACGGATGAAAGACAGACGGGAACGGGGGAATACCGCAGATTGCCAAACGAGCAGAGGCGGCAAGAAAAGAAAGGTTCTCGTTCCACGAACGAACGCAATAACGTCGCCGCGTCCCGCGGCTGATGACGTCGGCGGCGGGTCGCCGCCCCCTGCCGCTCGCGCGATCGGTCACATCCTTCACCCACCCGCGCCGGCAAGTGTCGCCTTGACAGATCATCCGCGCGTCGTCCGCTTGACCCTAACCGCGCCAGCTCAAGTTATCAGGCGCGCAGAGGCGAGTGCAGGGTCGTCGTTTGCGATCCGAAGCCGTATATACATACGGCGAGAGGTCGCAAACGACGAGAGGAAAACAAAAATTACAAATAAAAAGGAGAAAACCACTCGCGAAAGCGGGTGGTTTTCATCCTTAAATGCAATTTGCTATGCGAGGAATCAGCACGAAGAAGAAAGCGCCAACGGATTTACAATAATCCTTTTTGTTTTCCGTCCTGTGCCGTATGTGCGCGTCGTCTTACTCAGAGAGTTGGTAGTAGAAGGTGCCGTTCAGCTCGACCCCATCCGCGGTCGTATAGGTCGCGGCGACGGGAGAAGCAACGCGGGAGACGTTCTGCACGAAGCCGTCGCCGGCGGTGGCGTAGTAGTCGGCGTAGACGAGGTACGTGACGTCCTTCTCGGTGTTGAAGAACGGAGCGCGGAGACCCATGATGTGGCAGCCCTCGGGGATATCCTCGTAGGTGATGCCGCCCTGACCGTCGGAGGTCGCCGTGAAGAGCTGGTTGTTGCCCTTATCGTCCTTGAACGCGGTCGATCCGCCGAAATCGGGGGAGGGGGTGTTCGAGAGGCGAGAAACGAGCACGCCGTCGATGTAGGTCTCAACGAAGAAGTAGTAGGTCGCGGCGGTCGCACCGGCTTCGGTGTCCGCCTTGAGGGCGTCTTCGTTGGTCAGTTCCTGATGGAACTTGACGCCGTAACGGTGCCAGCCCCACTCGGGATTGTCCCGATCGGCACCGCCGATGTTCGGGAAGTCGGCGTAGGTGTTGCCGGGGCCGCCCGCGGTTCTGGTCGACATACCGGCAGGTCCCACTTCAACGGTACGGAGCGAACCGTACTCGAAGCCGCCCGCGAAGGTGCAGTCGGAACCGGAAGCGTTGTCCTTCAGCGACATCCAGGTCAGGTCGTTGCCCTTGCCCTTGTCGCGCGCGGCGGTGTCCAGACGCGTGTCGATGATCGGGTGTCCGCCGCTGACCGACTGACCGCCGAGGTTATCGAACGTGTTGTTCCAGAGGAACGAGAACTCGACGTAGAGGTCGTTGCCTGCGGGATCGTCGTCGGTCGGGTAGAAGTGGATCTCACCTCCGTTCAGCAGTTCGGAGTAGATATTCTGCTCGACGAAAAGACGCTCGGAATCGGCGATCGGTTCGGTCGTGTACTTCCGCTCGACGGTCGCGGAGTAGGTCTTTTCGAGCTTCGTTTGGCAGTAGACACAGGTGCCTTCCATCGTGCCGTCGCCGGTAAAGAGGGTGGATTCCTTCGTGATCGTCCACTCTTCAACCTTGTGTGCGTTGGGATCGACCGGGATCGGCGCTCTTTCAAGTTCCGCGCCGCACTGCTCGCAGTAGAGGACCTTCTCGCCCGGGGTCACGCAGGTCGGCTCGGACTCGATCACGTAGTCCGCTTCGGGGGTGTGGACGCACTCGGGCTCGGTCTCCTCGGGCTCGGTTTCTTCGGGCTCGGTGGGAGTGACGGTGCCACCCGCCGTGGTCGTGGGCGCGGCGGTGCCGTTCGCCGTGGTCGTGTCAGCGGTTCCCTTCTTCTTTCCGCACGAAGCGAAGCAGAAGGCGCACAGGACGAGACAGAGAATCAAAGCCAAGGTTTTCTTCATCATAATAATACCTCCAGTTTTTTACGGATCGGCGGCAAATACGCCGTTATCCTTGCTTTTATTATAGCAAAAACGGGAGAAAGAAGCAATGGAAAATGCGCCCGCGCGGGCAAAAAAGCAGACTGCACAAAAAACGCCCCGTCAAAATTGTTGAAAAAGACGGACGCCGCAGAAAGAACCAAGCCGCGCGAGAAAACAAAAAAACGACCGTCTCAGCGCAAAAAACGGTCTCTTCCGCATCCCCTCCCCGGCGCCGAACGGAGCGGTTGCCTTTATTGCCGTTTTGCAAGAAAAGAAATTTAAATGCGAGCCGTTCTGATTCCGTTCAGAAAGAAACGCGCTCGCACAAACGGTAACATCTTTACAAACCACCCGCGCCGGCGCAAAGACGAGACGCGCACGCAGTAAGCGTCGGGGGGTCACGTGATTGTGCGCGTCGTCCGCTTGACCCTAACTGCGCCAGCAAATGCCGTCAGGCGCGCACAGACAGATGCAGAATCCGCGCTTGCGACCCGACGGCGTACCTGCGTACGCCAAGCGGTCGCAAACGCGGAT
>CAMJDE010000091.1 GCA_946404295.1 uncultured Clostridia bacterium
TCAACGAGAGAACCAAGAACGATATGGGGCTGATCACCCCCGTCGTCATCACCGTTTACGCCGACCGTACCTTCTCGTTCATCATCAACGCTCCTCCCGCTCCCGTCCTGATCAAGAAGGCGTGCGGGATCGAGACCGCGTCCGCCACTCCGAACAAGGTCAAGGTCGCCTCCATCACCAAAGAGCAGGTCAAGAAGATCGCCGAGCAGAAGATGCCCGATCTCAACGCCGCGTCTCTTGAGGCAGCCATGAGCATGATCGCCGGTACCGCCCGCAGCATGGGCATCACCGTGTCGGACGACTAACCGAGGAGGATTGATGAAATGAAAATGGGTAAGAAATACGCCGAAAGCGCAAAGCTGATCGACAAAACCAAACTCTACGACGCCGGCGAGGCGCTCGACATCGTCTGCAAGACCGCGAAAGCGAAGTTTGACGAGACCGTCGAGATCCATATGCGTCTCGGCGTCGACTCGCGTCACGCTGACCAGCAGGTCAGAGGCGCCATCGTTCTTCCGAACGGAACCGGTAAGACCGTCCGCACCCTCGTCTTTGCGAAGGGCGACAAGGCGACCGCCGCCGCGGAAGCCGGAGCCGATTACGTCGGCGCCGAAGAGTACGTCACCAAGATCCAGGGCGGCTGGTTCGACTTCGACGTCGTGATCGCCTCCCCCGATATGATGGGCGTTATCGGTCGTCTCGGTAAGGTCCTCGGTCCGAAGGGCTTGATGCCGAACCCGAAGGCGGGTACGGTCACCCCCGACGTCGCTCGCGCCGTCAAGGAGTCCAAAGCCGGTAAGATCGAGTATCGTCTCGACAAGACCAACATCATCCACTGCCCGATCGGCAAGGCGTCGTTCGGAACCGAGAAACTGCTTGAGAACTTCAACGCGCTGGTCGGCGCCGTTATGCGCGCGAAACCCGCGTCCGCGAAGGGACAGTACGTCAAGAGCTGCGTCGTCGCATCGACGATGGGCCCCGGCGTGAAGGTCAACTACCTCAAGTTCTGAAAAACAAAAGAAAACCCCGGAACTTCGGTTCCGGGGCTTTTTTATTAGGGGAGGAGTTTATTTGACGAACTCGTCGTAGATGGCGCGGAGCGCGGTAACGTAGTCGTTTTCGTCCACGCCGATGATGATGTTCAGCTCGCTCGAACCCTGGTCGATCATCTTGATATTGACGCCGGCGGCGGAAAGCGCCGAGAAAATGCGCGCCGCGGTACCTTTTGCCTTGACCATCGAGCGACCCACGACGGCGATCAGAGCGAGATGATCCTCGATCTCGATCATATCCGGCTCGGTCAGGCGGCAGATCTCGGTCAGAAGAAAGTCGCGCTTCCCTACGATATCGTTCGAGTTGATGACGACCGACATCGTGTCGATGCCGGAAGGCAGATGCTCGAAGCAGATGTCGCACTTCTCGATCGCCTCTAACACGCGGCGACCGAAGCCGATCTCGGAGTTCATCATATCCTTCTCGATCGATACGACCGAGAAGCCGCACTTGCCCGCGATCCCCGTGATGACGTAGTCGGACATCACGTCGGAGGCGGAACTGACGATCATCGTTCCCTTTTCTTCGGGTTTGTTGGTGTTGCGGATGTTGATCGGGATCCCGGCGTACCGCACCGGGAAGATCGCCTCTTCGTGCAAAACCGTCGCGCCCATATAGGAAAGCTCGCGCAGTTCCTTATAGGTGATGGTCTCGATGATCTTCGGGTTGTCGACAAGACGCGGATCCGCCATTAAAAACCCCGAAACGTCGGTCCAGTTTTCGTAGACGTCGGCGTTCGCGGCGCGCGCGACGATCGATCCGGTGATATCCGACCCGCCGCGGGAAAAGGTCTTGATGGTTCCGTTCGGCATCGTGCCGTAAAAGCCCGGAATGACCGCACGTTCGTGCTGTTTTAAGATCGCGGAGAGGATGATGTTGGTTTTCTCCGAATCGAACGAGCCGTTGTCGCGGAAGAAAATGTATCTCTGCGGGTCGATGAAATCGTAGCCGAGATAGTTAGCGAGGATCAGACCGTTCAGGTATTCCCCGCGGCTTGCGACGTAGTCGCGCCCCGCGCAATGCAGGATCGCCGTCCGGATGGTCTCGAACTCTTTGTCAAGAGAATAGTCGAGCCCGAGATCGCGGATGATCGAACGGTATCTTTCCTCGATTTTTTCAAACGTCTCGGAAATATCCTTCTCGGCGAGCGCGAGATCGAAGCAGGTGTAGAGCAGGTCGGTGACCTTGTCGTCCTCCTTGAAGCGCTTTCCGGGCGCAGACGGCACGACGTAGCGACGCGCGGGATCGGCGTGGACGATCTCGGCTACCTTCCTGAATTGATTGGCGTCGGCAAGCGAACTGCCCCCGAACTTCAATACTTTGAGCTGCACGGTATTCCCTCTTTTTCTCCGCCTGCGTGCGGCGAAATCAATAACTTTGAATATTATACCATCCCGCCCCCCGCGTGTCAATCGTTTCGCGAGAAAATGTTTTAAATGGAGTGAATAACCTTTTATTGCAATAAAAAATATTTACAAAAACGGCTTTTAAATGTATAATATCAATAGGAAATCTTCTCAAAGGGAGTTTTATGATGAGAACCTGCAGGATCCTTGCTTTGCTTTTGGTCGTTCTGATGCTGATTCCTCTCCTTTTCGGGTGCGGCGTCGCAAACGATCCGGGCGCAACGACAACGCAAAACGAAGAAACCGAGCCGGTCGGAACCGACCCGATCGGGACAGAACCGCCCGAAACCACCGTCGAGGCGACCGAACCCGCCCCGCCCGTCTTCCGGGAATATACGGTTTTGGAAACCAACACCTACCTCAAAAAACTCGGAAGAAGCCGTCTCTACAGGGGGGCGATCGTCGCCGACTGGTCGGGCTCGGGGATCGAGTTCGAGTATGAAGGTTCGGGCGATCTCGAGGTCGTCATCGAGCGCGACGCCGCGAAGAACGTATCGATGCTTGCCGAGGTGGACGGGACGAGCAAAGTCTTTTCGGTCGACGAAAACGGCTCCAAGACCTACCGCATCGCATCCGATCTTCCCGAGGGCGTGCATCACGTCACGATCCGACGGAGGACGATGGTCGAATACGGGGCGGTCGGGCTGCTCGCGCAGTTCAAGGCAATCCGTCTTTGCGGCAAATTCTTACAGAAACCCGCCGACAAACGCTATCTCGTCGCCTTCGTCGGCGACAGCATCACCTGCGGCGTCGGACTTGCGAACACCGACGGGCTTGCCACCTACGCGGTCGATTTCTGCACGCGCGAGAAATTTGATTACGATATCTGCTCCGTCTCCGGGATCGGCGTGCAGCACAGTACGTCCAAGCACAAAGGCATCGAGAACACGATGACAAAGTACTATCCCTTCTTCAACTACTACCGCAGCGAGACCCTCCGCTATATGCCCGAACGGAAAGCCGATCTCGTGGTGGTCAACCTCAATACCAACGACCACAACACGGGAGCCACCGAGACGCAGTACAAGACGTGTCTCAAAACCCTGATCTCCGAGATCCGGGAGGCGCACGGCGAGGACGTCAAAATCGTCTGGGTGGTCGGAATGATGATCAGTAAAAACGCGAACGTCAACAAATGGCTGAACGCCGTCTTTACAGAACTCGGCGGCGAGAGCGCGGGGCTTTACCGTCTTGAAGTCGAGACCAACACGTCGGGTGAAAGCGCCCACCCCGACGCGTCGTCGCACGCCGCCGTCTCGCTGGCGTTGAGTCAATTCATCCGCGACAAAGGTCTGTTGCAAGTCTCCGCGAGAATACCGAAATAAACAGCGGATCCCCCGACGACCGTCGGGGGATCCTTCTCTTTTTGCAAGAAAAAAGAGCAATCATACGAATTTGTGTTTACAAATAATCGAACTTGTTGTATAATGAAAGTACCAAATAACCGAAAGAACGGAGAACGGATGATGCGTACTTACAGAATCCTCGCTTTACTTTTGCTCGTCACGATGCTTCTTCCCTTCCTTTTCGCTTGCGGAGTGGCAGACGAACCCGTCCAAACGACGAGTCCCGGTAACTCCGAACCCGCCGTGACGGAACAGTTCGCGACGGAATCCGACGAGACCGAGCCGCCCGAAACGACCGTCGAGGCGACCGAGCCCGCACCGCCCGTCTTTCGCAATTACACGGCAACCGAAACAAAGGACTACGTCAAACTGATCGGGCGCACCCGCCTGTACCGCGGCGGTTTTCTTGCCGACTGGACGGCGACGGGCATCGAGTTCGAGTACGAGGGCTCGGGCAACCTCGAGTTCGTCATTGAGAGGGACTCCGGGAAGAACGTAACGCTGATCGCCGAGGTGGACGGTGAGACCAAAACCGTCACGGTCGATCAGGACGGAACGAAAACCTATCGCGTCGCAACCGATCTTTCCGACGGGGCGCATCACGTGATGATTCGCCGCAGAACGATGGTCGAGGATCAAGACGGAAAAATGTTTGTTATGATCAAGGGGATCAACCTCTGCGGAACTTTCAAACCGAAGCCCGCCGACAACAAGTATATGATCGCGTTCCTCGGCGACAGTATCACCTGCGGTCAGGGGCTTCCGAACGGAGACGGTCTTGCCACGTTCGCCGTTGATTTCTGCACGCGTGAAAAGTTCGACTACGATATTTGCTGCGTTTCGGGCTTCGGCGTCGCGACCAGTTCCACAAGACACGGCTTCTCCGAAAACACGATGACGAAGTATTATCCCTTCCAGAACTACTATCGCAGTACCACGCTCCGCTATACGCCCGAACGGAAAGCCGATCTCGTGATCGTCAACCTGAACACCAACGACAACAACTTCGGAGCAACCGAAGCATCCTACAAAGAGAGTCTGAAAACCCTGATCTCCGAGATCCGCGAAGCGCACGGAGAGGACGTCAAGATCGTCTGGATCGTCGGGATGATGATCTCCCCCGACGCGAACGTCAACAAATGGATGAACGCCGTCTTTGACGAACTCGGAGGAGAGAGCGCGGGGCTTTACCGTATTCTGGTCGAAACCAATACGAGCGGGATGTACAGCCACCCGGACGCCTCCTCTCACGCCGCCGTCTCGCGGGCGTTGAGTCAATACATCCGCGACAAAGGGCTTTTGGAAGTTGCCGCGGAGATACCCGATTGCACGAGGAACCCAACAGAAACGCCCCCGACGACCGTCGGGGGCTTCTCTTTTATTCTGCAAGAAAAAAGAGCAAACGAAGGAAAGGATGTTTACAAATAACCGAAATTGTTGTATAATGAAATTACTAAATAACCGACGAACGGAGAACGAACGATGCGTACCTGCAGAATCCTCGCTTTACTTTTGCTCGTCACGATGCTTCTTCCCTTCCTTTTCGCTTGCGGAGTGGCAGACGAACCCGTCCAAACGACGAGTCCCGGTAACTCCGAACCCGCCGTGACGGAACAGCTCGCGACGGAAACCGAACCGATCGTAACCGATCCGCCCGAAACGACCGTCGCGGAGACCGAACCCGAACCTCCCGTCTTTCGTCAGTACACGGCAACCGAGACGAAAGATTACGTCAAGCTGATCGGGCGCACCCGCCTGTACCACGGCGGATTTCTCGCCGACTGGACGGCTTCGGGCATAGAGTTCGATTATCAGGGTTCCGGCAACCTCGAGTTCGTCATTGAACGAGACGCCAAGTTGGACGTGGATCTGATCGCCGATGTCGACGGCACGACGAAAAGAGTTACCGTCAACGAAAACGGATCGAAGATCTATCGCGTCGCGTCCGATCTTCCCGACGGGCTTCATCACGTTATGATCCGTCGTAGAACGATGGTTGAGGACAAGGGCGTTGGTCTTTTGGTCTCGATCAAAGGGATCCGGCTCTGCGGAAGATTTCAGCCTAAACCCGCCGACAATCGGTATCTTGTCGCCTTCCTCGGTGACAGCATCACCTGCGGACAGGGTCTCCGGAACAACGACGGACTTGCTACCTACGCTGTTGATTTCTGCGCGCGCGAGCGGTTTGACTACGATATTTGCTGCACCTCAGGCATTGGCGTTCAGTTCAGCAGTTCCAAACATAATGGCGCAGAGAACACGATGACGAAGCATTATCCCTTTATCTCGTACTACCGCAGCAGCACGCTGCGCTACACCCCCACACGACAAGCCGATCTCGTCATCGTCAATCTGAACACCAACGACCAGAACTTCGGAGCGACCGAGGAACCCTACAAGGAAAACCTTAAAACCCTGATCTCCGAGATCCGGGAAGCGCACGGCAAGAACGTCGGCATCGTCTGGATCGTCGGCATGATGATCTCCCCCGACGCCACCGTCAACGGCTGGCTGAACGCCGTCTTTGACGAACTCGGAGGCGAGACCGCGGGGCTTTACCGTCTCATAGTCGAAACCAATACGAGCGGTTTAGCCAGCCACCCGGACGCCTCCTCTCACGCTGCCGTCTCGCAGGCGTTGAGCCAATTCATCCGAGACAAAGGGCTGCTGGAAGTTGCCGCGGAGATCCCCGATTGAACGAGATAATAAAACGAAAACGCCCCCGACGACCGTCGGGGGCGTTTCCGTTAGAGGAAAGAAACAGAAAGCCGAGAGAGTATTCTAATGTGAAAAATGAAACCGAAGAGCGGAGAGAGTGAGATTCGACGCGCCCTTGCCCTCCGGGCAAGGCGCTACTCACCCCGTCCCGCCCAACAATAACAAAGGGGCATCTGTATTGGATGGCGGGACGGTAGAGTTTTTGTGCCTCCGGCGCAAAAACTCGGTGAGTGCGAAATCGAGCGAATCTCCGTCACAAAAGGGGCGCATCGCCTTGCGGCGTGCGCCCCTTTTGTGGCGGAGAGAGTGAGATTCGAACTCACGGAACGGTATTAGCGTTCACACGATTTCCAGTCGTGCGCCTTAGACCAGCTCAGCCATCTCTCCGTTTGCCCTGAAATTATAACATATTGCGCCGCTTTTGTCAACGGTTATTTCAAAAAACCTTTGCTTTTTCCTGCGGGAGTTTCATTCCGACGGGAACGACACAGACGTGTCGACGGGCGGCTGCTCCGGGGGATCGGGGAGAAAGGGTGAACAACCGTTCCCAAACGAAAAAAGAGCGGACGTCCGCTCTTTTTTCGGGGCTTCCCTTTCAGTCCGTGCCGTTTGAATCGAACCAGGAATCGTAGGTGCGCAGGAGCGCCAGGTTGTGCACGTTCTCGTGGTTCATCGCCAACGCCTCGAAATTGAAAGCCAAGGTCACGAGATCGTCGAGGTTGACAGTCGCGTAGAGGATGCGGTAGAGGAGAAGCG
>CAMJDE010000092.1 GCA_946404295.1 uncultured Clostridia bacterium
GCGCGACGGCGTGTCGCTTCGCGAAGCGATCATCGTTCGTGCGCTCGCGATCCTTGCCGCCCTGATCGTTTGCGCGATTCTGACGGTCGTCGTCACCCGCGACAATCCTTTCTCGATCTACGCGACCATTTTCAAGGGTGCGTTCGGCAAGGGAAGAGGGTTCGTCACGATCCACGAGATCGCGATCCTGCTCTGCGTGTCGCTTGCCGTGACGCCCGCGTTCCGGATGCACTTCTGGAACATCGGCGCGGAGGGGCAGACCCTGATCGGCGGTCTTGCGACCGCGCTCGTGATGTTTTGGTTCCACGACAAGGTTTCGGTCGGCGTTCTTGCCCTTTTGATGCTTGCCGCCGGGTTGTTTGCCGGTGCCGTCTGGGGCGTTCTTCCCGCCATTTTCAAGGCGCAGTGGAACACCAACGAAACGCTCTTTACCCTGATGATGAACTACGTCGCGATCCAGCTTGTCGAGTACTTCCTCAAGATCGCGGATAAGAGCGGTTCCAACGTGGTCGGACCCCGCCTTCTCGGAAACGGTTTGCCCGAGCTCTTCGGCGTTCAATATCTCTTCAACATCCTCGTCGTTGCGTTTTTGACCGTGATCCTGTATATCTACCTGCGGTACAGCAAACACGGCTACGAGATCTCGGTCGTCGGCGAGAGCGAGAACACCGCGCGCTATATCGGGATCAACGTCAAAAAGGTCGTGATCCGCACGATGATCCTCTCGGGCGCCCTCTGCGGTCTTGCCGGGTTCCTGATCGTCGGCGGAGCGTCCCATTCGATCAATAAGGATATCGTCGGCGGGCGCGGCTTTACTGCCATTATGGTTTCCTGGCTCGCCAAGTTCAACCCCCTGATGATGATTTTGACGACGCTGCTACTCGTCTTTATGGCGCGCGGCGCCGACGAGGTCTCGACGATGTTCGGTCTGAATAAATCCTTTTCGGACATCATCACCGGAATCATCCTGTTCTTTATCATCGGCTGCGAGTTCTTTATCCGGTACCGCGTTCATATCGACCGTCCGGAAGCCCAAGGAAAGGAGGAGAACTGATCCATGGATCTGATCGCGTTTTTTATCAACCGCGCCATCATGCAGGGAACTCCGCTCCTTTTCGGCGCGACGGGTGAGATCGTGACCGAGAAATCGGGGAACCTGAACCTCGGTATCCCCGGCATTATGTATATCGGCGCGATTTCCGGCGTTATCGGCACCTTCTTCTACGAGAACTCTCCGATCTTCGTTCCCGCCATCGGCGTCCTGATCGCTCTGATCTCGTGCCTGATCGGGTCGCTGCTCGCTTCGCTGATCTACTGCTTCCTGACCATCACGCTCCGAGCCAACCAGAACGTGACGGGACTTGCCCTGACGACCTTCGGCGTCGGGTTCGGTAACTTCTTCGGCGGTTCGCTGATCAAGATCACCAAGAGTTCGGTTCCTTACATCGCTCTCACCGAGACCGGCGAGGCGTTTTCCTGGCATCTGCCGTTCGCCGACGGAATGGGCTGGTTCGGAACGCTGCTGTTCTCCTACGGCTTTATGGTCTATCTCGCCGTTGCGCTCGCGATCCTTGCGTCTTGGTTCTTAAAAAAGACAAGACCGGGTCTTTATCTGCGTGCGATCGGCGAAAATCCCGCTACGGCGGACGCCGCGGGCATCAACGTCACCCGCTACAAGTACGTCGCCACCTGCGTCGGCGGTATGATCGCCGGGCTGGGCGGACTGTTCTTCATTATGGACTATTCGGGCGGTATCTGGTCGAACAACGGCTTCGGCGACCGCGGCTGGCTTGCGATCGCGATCGTGATTTTCGCGATCTGGCGCCCTTCGCTCGCGATCCCCGCATCCTATCTGTTCGGCGCTTTGTATATTCTCTTCCACTATCTCTCGCTGCCGATGCAGATGATCCCCATTCTGCAGATGCTTCCGTACGTCGTTACGATCCTTGCCCTGATCGTGACCAGCGTCCGCAAGAAACGCGAGAATCAGCCCCCCGCAAGTCTCGGACTCTCGTATTTCCGAGAGGAACGGTAGTCCCCTCGCTCCGCCCGACGGATTTCCGCCGGGCGGTTTTCCTTTTGTTCCTTGTTTTTCCGCCCCGTTCGTTTTTTCTCCGGTTTCGGATAATTGCGCTAAAATCGACAAACAATAACCGGGCGAACGGTAAAAGGAGACGTGCGCTCGGTTTGCCGTTTCCGAGGAAAACAGGAAAGGAATGAACAATTATGAAAGCAACCGGAATCGTCCGCAGGATCGACGATCTCGGACGCGTCGTGATCCCGAAAGAGATCCGACGCACCATGCGGATCCGCGAAGGGGATCCCCTTGAAATATACACCGACAGGGACGGAGAGGTCATTTTCAAGAAATACTCTCCGATCGGGGAACTGACCGCCTTCGCGACCCAGTACGCCGAGACGCTGCACAAGACGGGAGGGCTGACCGTCGCGGTGACCGACCGCGACGCGGTGATCGCCGTCTCGGGGCTCCCGAAGAAGGAGTATCTCGAAAAGAAACTGACCCCCGAGATCGAGAAGGTGATGGAGGGGCGCTCGCTCTACTCCTATCGCACGGGCGAGGATCGCATCGCCCTGATCGACGAGGGAATGACGGGTTACGTCCGCGTGGCGATGCCGATCGTCGCGGACGGCGACGTCGTCGGATGCGTCTGCTCGCTCTCGGGCGGGGACGAAAAGAAGGAGAACCCCGGCGAGGACGTCGAGACAAAACTGATCGCGACGGCGGCTTCGTTCCTCGGTCATCAGATCGGGGACTGAAAACCGAAGACCCGGACGGACGAGCGCCGCCCGGGTTTCGTCTTTTCCCCGCTTTTCCCGAAAATGATTGACAGACGGGGAATAAAAAGGTATAATAATAACGTTGCGAGTAAACGGGGCTCGTCCCCGAATTTCAAGAGTTAAGAAAGAACCGTTATGCGTAAAACCGAAACCCTGACGCTCTCCCCGGGGATCGCTCTCGATTACATCCCGACCGACGACTACAAGAACGCTTCGTTTGCCGTCGGATTCAAGTATAAGGTCAAACGAGACAGATCCTCCGCCGATATGATGCTGGCAAGACTCCTGTTCCGTACCTCGGCGGATTACCCGACCCACGCGTCGTTTTCCCGTCGGCTCGAGGAACTGTATTCCACCGACGTCTCGGTTCAATCGATGCGGATCGCCGATTTTCGCGTCGCTCTCTTCCAGGCGACCTACCTCGACGAGCCTTACGTTCACGCGATCCCGGACTTTACCCATGCGGTCCTGTCGTTTGTCGCCGGGGCGATCCTGCGTCCCGCCCTTGACCGAAACGGGCGCTTTCCCCTCGACGCGATCGCGCAGGAGAAAACGGCGCTTCTCGACCAGATCCGGTCGATCAAGAACAGCAAACCCGCCTACGCCTATATGCGGCTTGCGGAGATCACCCGGGATCCGCACCTCTACGACGTCCCCGATTACGGAACCGAAGAGGAGATCGAGGCGATCACCGCCGAAACGCTTCACCTTCGCTACGTCGATATGCTGTCTCGGTCGGAGATCCGATTCGTTTACGCGGGTACGCTTTCCATCGACACGGTCGCCGGATATATCCGCAAACAGTTTTCATCGATCCTGACCCCCCGACGTCCGCTCTCCGGGAAGATCAGTTTTCCGCACCGCGCCGCGCACCGTCCGATCCTTCGCGAGATCGAGAAGACCGACGGGGAGCAGGCGATCCTCGGTCTCAGCTATCGTCTTCCGATCGGGCTCGGGGACCCGGGGACCGAACGGCTGACCATGCTTTCGGCTGTCTTATCCGACGCTCCGATGTCGCTTTTGTTCTCCGAGGTGCGCGAGAAGAGCGGGTATTGCTATTCGATCCGCTCGGCGGTGCGGCTCTCAAACCGCAATCTCTTCATCTTTTGCGGGATCGAACCGGGATGCGAGAGGTCGGTCGAACGCGCCGTTTCGCGCGTTCTGACGACCGTCCGGACGGGGAAGACAGATCCCGCGCTTCTCACGGCAGCCCTCGCTTACCTGCGTATGACCGTCGCCTCGGTCTGGGAGAACGTCGACGCGGCGGCAAACTACGTTCTGATGCGCCGTCTGTTCGATCGCCCGATCGACCCCGACGAATTGATCGAGTTGTGCGGAAAAGTCACGGAATCGACGCTTGCCGACCTGATGAAACGGGTTCGTCCCGACGCCGTTTACCTTCTTACGCCGAAGGGAGGCGATTGTTGTGGCTGACGTGATCCTGCACGATTATCCCGCCTTCCGCGAAAAGTACTACGAGATTCGCCGCGCGGGGCTTCCCGTCGTCTACCTGATCCCGAAAAAGCGTTCGACGTACTACGCCGTTCTGCGCGTCGGGATCGGTTCCTACGACCGTTTTTACCGCGACGGTGAAAAGATTTGCCCCGTGATCCCGGGGACCGCGCACTTTCTGGAACACAAGCTTTTCGCCAACCCCGACGGGAGCGACGCGATGGAGCGTTTGCGCGATCTCGGCGCCGACGCCAACGCCTACACCGTCGGGACGTCGACCTGCTATCTCTTCAACTGCCGGGACAACTTCGCGGCGTCGCTTTCCGAACTGTTATCGTTCGTGTCCGAGCCGTGGTTTACCCGGGAGAACGTTGCGCTTGAAAAAAAGATCATTCTCCAGGAAGCGGCGATGTACGTCGATTCGCCGTCCTCCCGTCTGATGCGCGGGGCGCTTCGTCAACTTTACCGCGAACACCCGATCCGGGACGAGATCGTCGGCACGCCCGGCTCGATCAAAAGAATCACGCCGTCTCATCTCTTGCGCGTCTACCGCGCGTTCTACCATACGGGGAATATGCAGCTTTTCGTTGCGGGCGATCTGACGCCGGACGACCTTCTTTCGGCGCTCTCGGGCGTCGTGATGCCGACGCGGGACGGGGATTTCCGCGTGCCGCCCGCGCCCGAAACGGGGAAAACCGTATCCTCCGTTTCGGTCACCCGGCGCCGGGTCAGCAAACCGCTTTTTGCCGTGATGCGCGGTTTTCCGGAACCTTCCGGGACTCCGCTCGAACAACACCGTGAAATGCTCGCCCTGAGCGTCGTCAACGCCCACCTCTTCGGTGAATCGGGCGCGCTTTACAACGATCTGAAGGATCGGGGGCTCGTAACGTCCCCCCTGCGCTGCGTCGTCGAGTGGAATCCCGGCGTCTGCTTCATCTACGCGTCGGGACAGACTTCCGAACCGCGGAAGGTATACGCGGCGATCCGCGAGAGGATCCGCGATCTGATAACCGCGGGGATCCCCGACGCCGACGTTTCGCGTCTTGTCCGCGCCCAGTACGCCGAGGAGGTCGCGTCGTTTGACGACGTCGAGGACCTTGTGGACGAGTTTTGCGAGGTGATCCCCGACGGGGTCGATCCCTACGGCGTCGCGTCGCTGTTCGGTTCGATCACGCCCGAATATGTCAATTCGGTTCTGCAAAAATACTACGCGGGCGATCGTCTGAACCTGACGGTGATCCGCCCCGACTCGAAAAACCCGCAAGAAAGTGAGGACGAAGAATGAATCTGCTTGCGACCGAACGCATCTCCACGGTCTCTTTTCCCGGACTCGGGATCGGCGAGTTCAAACTCGACAGCGTGGCGTTCACGCTCTTCGGGCGGTTCGATATCGCCTGGTACGCGCTGTTCATCACGCTCGGGATCATTTCGGCGTTCGTTTATATCAATTACCGGATCAAGGAGTTCGGCTGGAACTTCGATCTTCTGCTTGATATCGGGCTTCCGACCGTCGTGTTCGGCGTGATCGGAACGCGGCTTTACTACGTTCTCACCAAGCTGGACGAGTTCCACAGTTTCTACGACGTGATCGCCATCTGGAACGGCGGGCTCGGTATCTACGGCGGGCTGATCGCCGGGGGGATCACGGTATTCGTGATGACGCGGATCAAGAAGATCAGTTTTATGCGGTTTGCCGACTGCGTTTGCCCGTCCCTGATCCTGGCGCAGGCGATCGGCAGATGGGGCAACTTTATGAACGGCGAGGCGTTCGGCTCAAAGACCTCAATCTTCTGTCGGATGGGGCTGTCGAACTTTCTGACCGGCTACGAGACGTGGTACGTTCACCCGACCTTCCTCTACGAGTCGCTCTGGAACGTCCTCGGGTTCGTTCTCGTCAACCTGTTCTACCGGCACAGAAAATACGACGGACAGGTCTTTCATCTTGTGTTCGCGTGGTACGGGTTCGGGCGGATGTTCATTGAACTGCTCCGCGCCGACTCGCTCTACCTGATCCCGCATCACGAGGTCTGGTACAATAAGATCTCGGTGATCGTCGGTTTCCTTGCCTTCGTGATCGCTACGGCCTGGATGACCGTCAAACTGATCCGCATCAAGCAGGGCAAGGAACAGGGAAGAAACAACAAGACCGAAACGGAGGAACCGAAAGTATGAGCGCAACCATCATCGACGGGAAAAAGACGTCGCTCGACGTCCGCGAGCGACTGAAAAAGGAAACCGAAACGTTCAAAAACGAGACCGGGATAACCCCGGGTCTTGCCGTCGTTCTGGTCGGGAACGATCCCGCGTCCGCGGTCTACGTGCGCAACAAGCACCGCGCCTGCAGTGAGATCGGATTTCATTCCGAGGTTTACGAATTGCCCGAGAATACGAGCGAGGACGAGGTTCTCTCGCTTCTTGCCCGTCTGAACGACGACCCGAAAATCCACGGGATCCTCGTGCAGCTGCCGCTTCCGAAGCAGATCGACCCCGACAAGGTGATCCTTGCGATCAAGCCCGAAAAGGACGTCGACGCGTTCCACCCCGAAAACGTCGGACGGATCATGCTCGGAAACTACCGTTTTCTCCCCTGCACGCCGGCGGGCGTGATGACGCTGCTCGACGCGTACGGGATCGATCCGGCAGGGAAGGATTGCGTCGTCGTCGGCAGAAGCAACATCGTCGGAAAGCCGCAGGCGCTCCTTCTGCTTGAACGGAACGCGACGGTCACGGTTTGCCATTCGAGAACGGCGGATCTGCCCTCTCACACCAAACGCGCGGATATCATCGTCGTAGCGGTCGGAAAACCCCGCTTTCTCAAATCCGATATGGTGAAACCCGGCGCCGTCGTGATCGACGTCGGGATCAACCGGCTCCCGGACGGGAAACTCTGCGGCGACGCCGATTTTGAGCCGATCTCCGAGATCGCGTCGGCGATCACCCCGGTCCCCGGCGGGGTCGGTCCCATGACGATCACGATGCT
>CAMJDE010000093.1 GCA_946404295.1 uncultured Clostridia bacterium
CACACCTACTCGGGTCCGAGCAAGGCGCATTGGCTCGGTACCGACGGCTACGGAATGGATATGCTGACCCGTCTGATGTACGGCGGGCGCGTCTCCCTGATGATCGGTTTTATCGTCGAGATCATCTCGACGGTGCTCGGCGTTATCCTCGGCGGTATTTCGGGTTATTTCGGCGGTTGGGTCGACAACCTGATCATGCGGATCGTCGATATCTTCTACTGCATCCCGTCGCTGCCGATCTTCATCATCCTCGGTACCGCGATGGATAATATGGGCGTTCCGCCGAAGATCCGGATGATCTACCTGATGCTGATCCTCGGCTTCCTCGGCTGGCCCGGCATCGCGCGGCTGGTCCGGGGTCAGATCCTCTCGCTCCGCGAGCAGGAGTTCATGACCGCGACCGAGGCGTGCGGACTCAGCGTGCATCGCCGCATCTTCAAGCATCTGGTCCCGAACGTCATTCCGCAGCTGATCGTCTCCTGCACGATGGGGCTGGGCGGCACGATTCTGACCGAGGCGACGCTCTCGTTCCTCGGGCTCGGCGTGCGCTTCCCCTTCGCGTCGTGGGGCAATATCATCAACGACGTCAACGACACCTTCGTTCTGACGAACTACTGGTTCATCTGGATCCCTGCCGGTACGCTGCTTCTGCTGACCGTTCTGGCGTTCAACATTCTCGGCGACGGTCTGCGCGACGCGTTCGACCCGAAGATGAAGCGGTAAGGAGGGAGATAAGATGGCAAAGAAGAAACCCGAAGGGTACCTTTCCGCAAAAGAATCGCGGCGTATCTCCCGCGAAAACCGCAAAGTGACCAACGCGCTTGAAAAACAGCACAAACGGAAGAACGTCCCCGAATCCGAATACCTGACCCAAATGAAGGATCCCGGAAACGTCCTTGAGATCGAGAACCTCCGCACCTGCTTCTTTACCGACGTCGGCGTCGTGAAATCGGTCGACGGCATCTCGTTCGAGATCCCCGAGGGAAAAACCGTCGGCGTGGTCGGCGAGTCGGGCTGCGGCAAGAGCGTGACCAGTCTCTCGATCATGCAGCTGCTCCAGCGTCCGCAGGGGCAGATCGTCGAGGGCGAGATCCGCTTTAACCTCGGCGACCGTGCGTACGACATCGCGAAGGCGCCGATGCAGGCGATGGAACACCTGCGCGGCAACCTGATCTCGATGATCTTCCAGGAACCGATGACGAGCCTGAACCCGGTCTTCAGGATCGGGAACCAGATCGGCGAGGTGCTGGAACTGCACAACAAGAGCATGACGCCCGAAGAGATCAAGGCGCGCTCGATCGAACTGCTCGAGATGGTCGGGATCGCCAACAGCGAGGGCGTTTACCGGATGTATCCGCACGAACTGTCGGGCGGTATGCGTCAGCGCGTCGTGATCGCGATGGCGCTCGCCTGCAACCCGAAACTGATCATCGCGGACGAGCCGACGACGGCGCTCGACGTGACGATCCAGGCGCAGATCCTCGACCTGATGCGCGACCTGAAGAACCGCATCAACAGTTCGATCATGTTCATCACCCACGACCTCGGCGTGATCGCCGAGATGGCGGACTACGTCGTCGTCATGTACGCCGGTAAGATCGTCGAAAAAGGGACCGCCGAGGAGATCTTCGCGCACCCCGCGCACCCCTACACGATCGGGCTGATGGCGTCGAAACCGGTGGTCGGCAAGAAGGTCGACAAACTCTACTCGATCCCGGGCAAGGTGCCGAACCCGGTCAATATGCCGAACTACTGCTACTTCAAAGACCGCTGCGAACAGTGCCTCGAGGCGTGCGCGGGCGAATACCCGCACGAGGTCCGGCTGTCGCCGACGCACGTCGTGACCTGCTATCGCTACTATGACGGGAAGGAGGACAAAGCGGAATGAAAATCAACAAACGAAGCATTGTTGTCTCTGTTCTTCTTTCGCTTTTCACTCTCGGCATTTACCAACTGTATTGGTATTATCTGCTCGTCAAAAGCGAGAGAGCGATCGAACTGCGTAAAAACAGTTTCGTAGGTGAACTCCTGTGCCTGTACCTTGTTCCTTTTTACAATGTCTACTGGTGGTTTACCAGAGGTAAAATTGTCAAGGAAAAACTGCTGTCCGCCGGGCAATCAAATGTCACGAGCAATGAAGTCCTCTTTCTCGTTCTCGGCATATTCAGACTTGATATCGTCTCTATGGCGATCATGCAGAGCGATTTCAACGCTATCTCCTCCGATGCTTACTATAAAATCAGGAAAGAATTGGACGACGACTTTACCCCGGTCGAACCCGATCCGCAGTATATCCTCCAGGTCAACGCCCTGAAAAAGTACTTCCCCATCAAGGGCGGTTTCTTCTCCCGCACGGTCGGCAACGTCAAGGCGGTCGACGGCGTTACCTTCAACCTGAAGCGCGGAACCACGATGGGGCTGGTCGGCGAATCGGGCTGCGGCAAGACGACCGCGGGACGCACCATCCTTCGTCTCTCGGGCGAAAAGACCGGCGGTCAGGTGCTCTTCAACGGGCAGGAGGTCTACGACCTCAACCGCAAGGAAATGCGCGACCTCCGGACCAAGATGCAGATCATCTTCCAGGATCCCTTCTCCTCGCTCTCGCCCCGGCTCCCGGTCAGCGAGATCATCGGAGAGGCGGTGCGCGAGCACAAGATCGTGCCGAAGGAAGAATATAACGACTATATCGACAAGGTGATGGACAACTGCGGTCTGCAGCCCTTCCACAAGGATCGCTACCCGCACGAGTTTTCGGGCGGGCAGAGACAGCGCATCTGCATCGCGCGCGCGCTGGCGCTGAACCCCGAGTTCATCGTCTGCGACGAGCCGGTCTCGGCGCTGGACGTGTCCATCCAGGCGCAGATCATCAACCTGCTGAAAGAACTGCAGGAAAAGTACCAACTCACCTACCTGTTCATTTCGCACGACCTCTCGGTCGTCGAGCATATCTCGGACACCGTCGGCGTTATGTACCTCGGAAGTCTCGTCGAGTACGGCGCGACCGAGGATATCTTCAAGAACCCGCTGCATCCCTACACGAAGGCGCTTTTCTCGGCGATCCCCGTGCCGGATCCGACGGCGAAGATGAACCGCATCGTGCTCGAGGGCTCGATCCCCTCTCCGGCGAACCCGCCGGCGGGGTGCAAGTTCCACACCCGCTGCGCCAACTGTATGGAACGCTGCAAGCACGAGGCGCCGATCCAACGCGAGATCGAACCGGGACACTACGTCGTCTGTCACCTCTACGACGACGTGAAGGAGGAATCCGCGCCCGTCAAAGAGAAGCCCGTGACCGTCAAAGAGGAACCGGCGCCCGTCAATGAGGAGCCGAAAACCGATGTCGAAGAAGCCGAAGGAACCGTTTGAAGACGACGGCAGAACGATCGCCGATATGAGCGGCGTGGAAAATCACCACTCCTCTCTTCTCGGCCGTCTTCCCCGCCGGAACCGTGAAAAATCCGACGAAACGCCGAAAACCCCCGTCGAACCCCTCTCGAAACGGCAGGGTCGGATGGCGATCGGCGGAGCGTTGCTCGCCGCGCTTCTGGTCGGAGGGGTGTTCATCGTCGCCGGAGCGATCGCGATACTGGTTATGATCCTTCTGTGGACGTAAACGAAAAAAGCACTTGCCGAAAGGCAAGTGCTTTTTTATGAAACCATATCGCGCGGCAAGTGCCGCGTACGTCAGGCAACGATTGCGTTGCCCGTTTTTTACCGTTTGGTCAGGGTAACGGCGACGCCTGCGGGAGCGGTGAAAACGAGCAGTCCGCCCTCCTCGGTCGCGGTGACGGTCTTGGTTTCTCCGTTTGCGGTCGTGACGCTCCAGTCGCCCTCGGCGACGCCCGAAACGTAGACGTTCAGGGTGCCGGAACCGTTCGCCGTGAACTTGATCGAGCCGCTTGCGCGGGTCGCGTTCTTGACGAACAACGCGGCGACGTTGCCGAGCACGCAGCCCGAAACCTGCGTCGTTTCGATCGCGGTCGCCTGTTCCGTCACGGTACTCGTCTTGTCGCAGACGACCGAGGCGTTCAGGATCTCGTGGACCTTCTTTCCGGTACCGGACGAGATCTCGACTCTGCCCCAGAAGCCGTCGTCTTCGCCTTTTCTCGTCGCGAGCTGGCTGCCGTTCAGGTAGTAGTTCTTGCCTTCGCCGCCGATCGTTTCGATCTTATCTGCACCGAGGACGTTTTGCAGAACGAGTTTTCCGTCGCCCGCCGTGACCGTGACGGTCGAACCGGAGACCGTCGGTTCCTCGACCGTGTGGAGCAGGAAGATCGGTCGGTCGGACGCGTTCTTCACCTTGATATGATCGTAGACGAAGAAATACGCTTTGGCGTTGTCGGAACCGGTATCGAAGACCGTCAGCATCCGGCGAGTGACCTCGTCCGCGACGTTCGCGTCGTACGCCTGCGCGATATTGCCCGCGATATAGGCGTAAACGGGAGTCTTGCCGTCGTCGGCGTAGCCGTAGGCGTATCCGGTCGTTTCACCCATCGTGTAGAGATTGCTCTGCCAACCCGTCAGGTTGCTTGTCTCGGAGAGATGGCGCTGCTGCAGGGTCGTGAAGCTCGTGCCCGATCCGGCGCGGGTAAAGACGATCGAGTTGTGCGCGATCGTGCCCTGATGGTAGTTGACGTGGTGGGAGGTACCGTAACTGTCGTAGTATCCCGAATCCCCGGCGAGAAGCCCCTTGTAGTAGATCTGGAAGGCGCCCGAGTCGCCGTGATCGTGGTTTGCCGTCGTGCGGTTGCCCACCTTCATCAGGATCGTCACGTCGTTCGCCGTCCAGCCGGAGTGCGCGATGATCTGCCCGAGATAGCCGCCGTTATAGAGGATCAGGTCGAGTTCGGCGTAACGGTCGGACGCCGGTTCGGGGGTTCCGACGCGGGTCAGGAACTGGAAGATATCGGGCGTATAGGCGTAGTTCGTCGCTTTCGCCCAAGCGGCGATCGTCGCGTCGCCGAAGAGATAGGCGGAGATCTGCGCGGGGAGCGCGTACTGGTTCAGCGTCTCGGGCACCTTGCTTTCAAGGTCGCGATTCGAGTCGTCGCCCTCCTCGAAGAAGAGGTTTTTGCCGTCGACGATCCGCGCGTAGACCGAGCGCATGACCTGTTTCATATTCTCCGCGTCGTAGGGGACCTCTCCGGTCGCGCTCTTCATAATCCAGGCGCTCCAGAGGTCGGCGCAGTAGCGGAGCGACATGTAAACCGAGGTGCCCTGGGGCGAGTAGCCCGAGGCGTAATAGACGTTTCTGACGGGGACGAACTCTTGGAAGAACCTCCCGCCGATAAACTGATACCAGGTCGGCTCCTCGTCGTAGATCGCGACGGCAAATGCAAGATAATCGCGGAGCAGCTGCCGTTCGCAGCCGTGCCCCGAGACGGCGCCCTGACCCGAGGGCGGGAAGCCCATCTCCATCTTGCCGCCGTCGCAGCACTTGTGCTGGACGCCCGAGATGAACTGCGTCTTGTCGGTATCGGTCAGAAGGTCGTAGCACCAGTCGTAGACCAGCGCCATATAGAACATCGCCTCGCCGTAGGGGCGCTCGGGGTTGCCGTAACCGCCCTTGATCTCGAAGGTGGTCAGGTAGTTCTTGGCGATCTTGATCGCCTCGTAGCCGTAGAGTCTGACGCCGGTCATCTGATAGACGAACGCCTTCCGGACGGCGACGTTGAGAACGCCCTGGCTGTAGTTGTTGCCGCCGGCGGGGGCGGGATCACGGACGCCGTCCTCGGTCGAGTTCACGCCGCCGATGATCCCTTTCACGATCGAGAAGTTCGCGGGGTCGTTCCACTCCGCGCGGATCTGATCCATATCCGCCGCCGTGAAGAGAAGGCGCGGATGCTGACCCCTGGTCGGGGTCTTGGTCGGCGCGGCGTACGCCGTCGTCGACATCTTGGTATGATTCTCGCCGCCGAACTGGCTGTAGGTAAAGCCATTCACCGCGTTCATCGCGGCTTCGAGTTTGGGTTGATAGCGCGCGTAGTTGGTCTTGATGCGCTGCTCCGCGCCGCAGACCGAGCAGAGTTTACAATACTCGCCGTCGCTCGTCGCCGTCGGCTCGACGGCGTAGTAGAGAGTTTCGTCGTTGAAGCGGTGCTGACCCGTCGCCGCGATCGCCTCGGTCCTGATTTCGCCGCACTTCGTGCAGGTGAAGGTCTTGACCCCGTCTTTTCCGCAGGTCGCGGCGGTCGTGACGCGCCCGTCGTCCCACTCGTGTTCGCACGCCGGAAGATCGGTCGTCGCGTCGGTCGTCGCGTCGGTCGTCGCGGGCGCCGTGGGCGTCGCGGGTTCGGTCCCGCCGCAGGACGCGAGCGCGAGAAGACAGCACCCGACCGAAAGCCCGAGCAAGAGCATCAAGGTAACCGTTTTCATAAGAGTTGCCTCCGTTCGTTTCATTTTTGCAGAGCCGATCCGTTTGCACGGATCGCTCTCTTGTCTCCTATTATACCACTTCCCTTGCCTTTTTGGCAAGGGGGACGCCCTCTATTCAGGCATTCGTTTCTTGCAAAAAGTAACCGCACTTTTGGCAATGCGACCGAAAACAACAACGCGACAGGAAGGGGCGCCGGGCACGTTTCCGTCCCTTTGCGCCGCACGCGACGTCCGCGAAAACCGCCGCCCGCGCCCCCCGCCGCCGCCTGGCAAAAGGATCAGAATGTTTTTTTCAAAAAAGGGTTGCTTTTTCAAAACCGGTATGCTATAATATTACCGCTCCGCAAAAAGCGGCCCGTTGGTCAAGAGGCTAAGACATCGCCCTCTCACGGCGAAAACATGGGTTCGATTCCCGTACGGGTCACCACTTGGGACGTAAGTTGAAACACCTGAAAAAGTGTTGATTTACGTCCTTTTTTCTTTGTTTTACGGGCAAAAACGGCGTAAAAGGACCGAGCTCTTTCGAGCCCGGCTCTTTTCATTTCTTTTGATAGTAGTCTTAGATATAAAGGCGCAGTTCTCTTACCATATATGAGTCGCCGCACTTCGGACAGCATGGAATACATCCAAGCGTCAACCCACCGTTGCCGTATTTCCGAAAAAAATACTTGCAGTATTCGCAATAGAAGTCCCCATAATCATTCGGTGACGTACCTAGTCCACCGCATTCCGGACACCGCGGAGCCGAATTGCCGTTAAAAAAACCATCTTCGTCTCGTTCTTCGATAAACCGATGCTGACACTCAACACAAATAAACGTTTCAGGAATTG
>CAMJDE010000094.1 GCA_946404295.1 uncultured Clostridia bacterium
CGCAACGCGGAGAACAGCCGAAAAGCCGTAAAGAAGCGGAAAGACGAGTACCCCTTGGACGTTGACCGTTCTACGGAAGAATGGCTGGAAACGCTGATGGGGAAAGTCTCTTTTGAAAAATGGTACTGCGGGCATTATCACGTGGACAAGACGCTCGGCAAGATCCGGATGCTGCACCGCGCGATTCTGCCCTTTTCTGAAAGCGAGGGGAACGGCGTATGACGCGATTGCCCGAGCTTGATCCCACGACCGTTCTGCTTGCGATTGCGACGGTCGGGATTCTGATCGGTTCCGTTCGGATCAGGCGCGTCGGTCTTTCGCTCGCCGGGGTATTATGCGCCGCGCTGCTGTGCGGGACGGCTTTCCCGGATCTGTCCGAAAACTACGGCGAACTGCTGTCCTTCTGTACGAAACTCGGACTGTCGCTGTTCGTTTCCTGTATTGCAGTACAGGCGGGACAAGCGTTCCGATACCTGACCCGACGGAAAGCGATCAAGGCGTTCTTTTCGGGAATGGTGATCGTGTCCTGCGGTGGGATTCCGATCCTTTTGTGCTCGCGTTTGTGCCGGGCGTCCGCAGACCTTTCCGCCGGGGTGTTTGCGGGAAGTTTGACAAGCACCCCCGCCCTGGCGGAAGCCACCGAACTGTTCGGGGCGGCGCCGGCTATCGGCTATGCTGTCTCCTATTGCTTCGGGCTCCTTTTGATCGTCCTGTTCGTGCAGATAATGCGGGGAGAATCGGTGATAGAAACGAAAACACAGACGTTCGAAACAAAAAAGGCGGTTGATCCGTTCCCGGTTGTGTTGATTGCGGCGTTGGTCGGAAACGTCCTGTCTCGGTTCACCTTCGTCAGCACGACCACCGGGATCCTGATTGTCGGGATTCTCTGCGGGGTTCTGTTTGGGGCTTTCAAAAGGGCTTTGCCGGATCTGAACCAGATCCGTTCGCTCGGACTGATCCTGTTCTTTATCGGGACGGGATTGTCCGCCGGCGGAACTCTGAAAGAAACGGTCCGATGGGAGTGGTTCTGTCTCGGGCTTTCCGCGTCGCTCGGCGCCGTCGGGATCGGGTACGTTTGCTTGCGGTTCTTGTTCCGATACGATCGGGCGGACGCGCTTGCCGTTCTTTGCGGCGGGATGACAAGCACCCCGGCAATCAGCGTTTTGCGTCCCGCACCGGAACGGCTGCCTCTCTATACGGTCTCCTATACGGGGGCGCTCTGTGCGCTGCTCGTTTGGGTAAGAATATTCTATTTTATCGCGGAAAGGGGGTGGTGATATGGTATGGACTGCATGGCTGATTCCGATCTGTACGACCGTGATCGGCGGAATGATCCTGTTCTATCTGAAAGCGGTCTTTCGGAAGCAACAGAAAAAAGAAGACCTGAGAGATCAGGCAAAGAAGGAAGAAACCGCAATGGTTCTCGAAACGCTGAACGCCGTCGGTAAACTGACGGTCGCCAACACGATCGCGCTGCGGGACGGAAAAACCAACGGCGAAATCGCAGCGGCGCTCTCCGAGTACGAACACGTTGAGAAGAAACTGTATCGGTATCTTGTGCGTTGTCACTCGGAATTCGTGAGTTGACGAATGTAATTTTCAAGGAAGGAGGAGATGATTTGAACTCTGTTATTCAAGAGATCGAGAAGATCCGCAACGGGAAACCGTTTCGGCTGATCGATTCGTTTTACAATCGGTATTCGGTCGTTTGCCGGGAAGCGGACGGAACGAAAACGGCGTACTGCTTCAGCGTTCCGATCCGCAGCGTCAAAACGGGGGAACTCGTTGATCTGCGCTTTTCTCACCGCAAGAACGGAAGCGTACTGAACGGCAGCGAAGCCACCGTGACGATTACCGATCGGGCGCACTTTGCAAATCCCTACGGATGCTGTGAAGTGTTTTTCAAAGGACGGCTGACAAAGAAAACGGTCGATACAATCCAGTTTTTCGACGCCGACGTACAAACCGAGATTCGCCCGACTTTAAACGGACTGCTGTTCGTTCTGGATTGCAAAGCAAACGCGCAGCCCGAATTCGTTCTGAAAACGGACCGGATCTTTGCATCGACCCGCGCCAACGATCGGTATTTTTCGGTGATGAGAGAGAAGTTCGTTCCGCTCGTTACCGTTTCCTGCGTCGGCTTACTCAACGCCAAAGGAAAGGTGACCTCTCCCTGCAGGATCGAGAACGAGCAAACCGGAGAAAAAGAATATACGGTTCGGTTCGTATCCGAGAGCAAGAGCCGATTCCGGGTCGCCGTCGAGATCAATATGCAGGAAACGAAACTGTTTCAGGACACGACCGTCGAAAGCTATTTCCCCAAACGGAACAACGCTTTCGGAAGCGTCGCGTTCTTAGGCAAAAGCAGACAGTTCGGCGAACAATGGTTGTATTCCCGTTTGGAATCGGCCAACATCCGGCAATTACAGAACAAAAAGATCCTGAAAACGATTCTGCATATCCCGCAACTGGGCACCAACAAAAAAAACTTGTCGGTTCGCCGCGTCGTAAAGCGGTTTTGCAGTTTCGGGTCGAATTGGGAGAATAAGATCGCCGTTTTCGATCCCGTTGCCGAATCGACCGTTTCAAACGGATATCAGCATCTGGATATCTCGGAGATTCTCGGTAGTTTAAAAAACAAATCCGAGAATTACGTGATTCAGGCACCAAACGCAAATTCCCCTATCATAGTCTCAACCGGAGACTGTTTCCACGCGCCTCAAATACTTGAGGTTCAATTTCAATAAAACAAAAAACAAGTCTTGAAAGGACAACAAAAATGAAAAAGTTTAAAAAATGGTTTGATTCCGCCATTATCAAAGAAGATGAATCGAAAACCGGGAGCAACGAACGGCATTTCGTTTTGAACAACGGGACCAGAAAGGCGGTCTTTTCGCCGAGTCCCATGAACTACTTCGACGAGGAAGAGAAGGTCTGGAAACCGATCGACAACTCGCTGAAGAAAACCGGGGACGGTTACGTTGCCCGGCTTGGCAAGTATACCGCCATGCTCTCGAAAAAAGACGAGAACGAAACGGTCGAGGTCGGGAACGGCGACGACCTGATCTCCTGGGAGTATCTCGGCAATAACGCCAACCTCTTCCCCGGTTCGGAAAAGGGTAGAAGCCCGTCCGCCGTCAAGCGACAGTCCAAACTGAACGTGAAAACGAAGATCCGGGACTCGTTCAACCTGACGAGTACGAGCCGCGCCGTTTTCGCCGACGCGGAGGGGGACGTCGATCTCGACTATTCCATTGAGGGCAACGGTGTGAAAGAGAACATCCTGATCAAGGAGAAGAGCGACAGTTATCACTACTATTTCCGGCTTCGTGTGACGGGCTTTGAGATGAGAACCGCTGCCGACGGCGTTGGTCTCGAGTTCTACAAGACGGGTATTGATCCCGAACAGGCAGAGGCGCAGAACCCCGAGTTCGTGATGCCCGCGCCGTTTATGTACGATGCAAACGGTGAACGCAGCGACGAGGTTCGGTTCTCGGTTGAGAGAATCGAGGACGGCGTCTATCTTTTCTCGATTGAAGCGTCCTCGGAATGGATCAACGCGGAGGAACGTGTCTTCCCCGTTTGTATCGATCCGCAGCTGTTGAGTGCGAACGGCACATACAACGTCTCCGTGACGCACAATCAGTATCAGTGGTGCGAATGCGACGGTGGGTGTTGCTGTGATGAAAGCGATTGGGTACGTACCGGTCAGTACTATCTCAACAACATTCATTTGGATTATACCTACCGTTCCGAAAAAACGAACGCTATGCTTCGCATCCGGAAAAGCGAGCTCGGCATTGACAGCGACAGAGTTCTTTCCGCCAAACTGGTTTTCCGGCAGTATGTAGGGCAGCATCGTTGTGACCGCGTGATCGTTCATTTCGGCAATTCAATTCGCTACGATCATTTGGAAGGCGACGAACTGTCAGCCAACATTACCAATCTGTATAAAAATGCCGCCGGTGATTTCGACGTGGAAATGTCTATTGAGTCTTCGGGAGGAATCCGAGAGTTCTATCTGCCGACCATCGAGATCTCCTATCAGCCCGACACCGTCGAGCCGATTCGGAAAACGCTCTCGGTCGGGAAAGGTGTGAACGCGGAGTTTGACGTTCTTTCGGGGAACGAAACGGTTATCATCGACGATATTGAGGATCCGGTTCTCGGCGTTTCGGTTGCACACGTTTTCAAACCGAACAACGAGTTTGACGAATACGGCAAGGATTATCGGCTGAATCTAGATGAAAAGATGATCAAAACGAGTACGTCTCCTACCGGAGCAGAATATGCCTATACGGACGCGCTCGGAGACGTTCATATGTTTGACGAACATCTGTATCGCATCAATGCCGACGGTGAAAAAGAGTATATCATCTCCGGAATCGACTCGATTACCGCGGATGCCGACGGCCGCCTGTGGCAGAATGGAACCGAGGTGTTTCGTGAACTGACGACCGACAGAGGACTTCGCGCGTCGGCTCGCCTTGAAAATGTCGTCAACAACGCGGAATGGGTGGAGAAACGTGTTGACGAAGAAAAACAGGTCGAAGAGCAAGCAAATTCGTACAAGGATATGCTCTGCAACTTCGTCTCCGTCGACCGAACCTATGGATCTCGCAGTTCTGCCGTGACTCCCGGAAAGCTGACTTCTCCGGAACTGATTGAATCGTTTCTGAACGATATCGGTTGTCACACGCTGTTGCTCCTTACGAAAGAGGAACAACTGGGATACAAATCTTTGCTCACGCAAAAAGATTCTTTGCTTGCTTCGAGGACCTCGCTCGTCCTGCAAAAAGAGAGTTTGAGAGACAGCGCGAGAAGCCTGCTTCTTCAGTATAATTCCCCGGATTCGTTTGCTTACCAAACAAAGAGCGACACCGTGCAAAAAACCGGATTGAATCTGGAAAAGAACAGCATTCAATATCAGATTGACAATCCACAAACCGGTACTGATACTACTAGCCTATCTGCTCAATTGAATTTGATTGGCACTGAAAACACTCCCGGCACTACCCGATTCGGTCTTTTGGTTGATAGCAATAATCTGATTCAAAGTCAAGAGAATCAATGGAACAATCAAAAAGTTCTTATTGAAAACCAAATCAGAAACTTTCCGTATGAATACAGCGATATTTATACGGGTGCAACTCTTCCTCATGGGACTGTTGACGGTACGTTGACTCGTCAAAACTCTAATGCGCAAGCGCAGATCAGGGCTATTGATAAGCAACTGTCGGATTTGGATGAACAGATTAATCTGTACATTGCAAAATCTCTTACGTATCAGACTCAGTTCCGGAACTACTACAAGGAGTATCTTAACCTTAACAATCAGTTGAAGAGTCTGAGAATGCAGGTCCCCGTCGCGTATCTCATCTCGGACGACGCCGTAAAGGGATTCAACTTCCGGGGCGAACTGGTTTTCGTGCAGGATAAGTACGGCAAGTATATCGTGATCGAACGGGATACGTATGCCATCACCGCAAACGCCGTCAACGTGAAACGAATCACTTCGGTTTCCGATCAGGACGGAAAGACGATGAAGTTCCTCTATAACGGAAACAACAAACTCTCGGAGATCTGCAACAGTCTCGGGGAGAGAGTGCGGTTCAAGTACGATAACGACGGTCATCTGACCGACGTCGAGCGCGAGAATCAGCCCTCCTTGACCTTGCAGTATAATCCTTCGTTCAGCAATCAGCGGATTTCCGTCATTCAGTTCTCCGACAAAACGAATGCGGTTCTTGAATACTATCAGGCGGGAACGCTGAAAAAGATCTCGTTGGAAACCGGTGTGTCTCAAATTGAGCATGACGAGTATACCGAAGCGGTGTCCGCTATGTCGGTTTCTACGCTGAACGTGACGTATACCGCGACCGAGACCAAATTGACCTATGAAAACGGCAAAGAAGAGATTTACGCAATTGATACGGCAAACGAATGGGTTTCGGCGCACTTCGACCTCGTATACGACAATGTAACCGGCGCGGAGTACTACCAGTACATGAATTGTCTGCCCGTCAGAACCGATTACGCGGACGAGTCCTGTCTCAACCGCTATTCCTATGCCGAGTTCGACGGTTATAAACAGATCGGAACGGTCGAGGAAACGACTTACAACACATTCAAAGAGCCGATCTCGGTCGTCACTTCCAAGTATGCTGTTCCGCGAACCGAAAACGACAGTCCGACCGAACAGACCTCGGTGGAGTATATCTATAACGACGACCGCAAACTGATCGAGAAGAGAACCACGCATTGCTACGGTTGCTGCGCCGAAACGAACGACGCCACCGTTGCGGTCGAGAAGTACTTCTTCGACAATGCGGGTGAAGTCGTTCGCACCGAATCCTACGTGGAGGGTGAAGAACTGAAAACCGGCGTTACCGTCGAAGAACACTTCTATAACGATCAGGGCGTCGAGATCCGTTCGACGGCCTATAACTCGCTCGATCCTTCCTCCAAGTTCTATACCGAATACGAAGTGGACGACAAGGGACTGATCCTTTCCGCGTTTGACGAAACGGGTGAACACAAGACCGCCTTCGATTACGAGCGCGACGGCGTGACCGTCCGGACGAAGCGGTATCCCAATGGTAGCAAGTTCTCCTACGGCAGAGATAAAGACGGAACCGCGGTCGCAATCACGCAGAGTACCGAATCCGGTGAAGAGAACAGCACGCAGCAGGTACGTACGCTTGACGTCGTGACCGAGGTCAAGAGCGGTAACAATACAGTGCATTACGCTTATGATGAAAAACGCAGAGTTAAGTCCGTGTCGTTGAATAGAAACGAGAACGGCGAGGACGACGTCTACGTGTCCTATGAGTATTCCGAAGATCCCGAAATCCACGCCGAAACGGTGCGGGCAGAGATGAAAAACGGAACCGTTACGACCGTTACCCGCGACGTGTTCGGCAATATCAAGAAAACGTCTTGCGGAGGACGCGAAGTTGAGTATTCCTACGACAGCAAGCAGCAGCTTACCGAGATCTTCGAGAAAGAAAACAATGAGACGGTCACGAGCGTCACTTACAATAGGGAGGATAATCAGACCACGATTGTTTCCGCTTCCGGTCTTACGGAGACTCTGATGTATGACGAACAGGACAACCGTCTCACCGACAAAACCATTTCGGGAACCGACGTCGACCAAACGTACGTGTTCCATCATAAAGAA
>CAMJDE010000095.1 GCA_946404295.1 uncultured Clostridia bacterium
ACATCGGGAAGATCGTGGTCTCCGACAAGATCCTCCGGAAACCTGGACGCCTGACCCCGGAGGAATACGAACTGATGAAGAAACACGCCGCGGTCGGCGGAGACGTGATCCGTGAAGTGCTGGAGGGCGTTACCAACGAGGATTACCTGTCCTTTGCCGCGGATATCGCGACCTACCACCACGAACGGTGGGACGGAACGGGATATCCGAAGGGGCTTTCGGGCTCCGAGATTCCTTTGGCTGCCCGCATTATGGCAATCGCCGACGTGTTCGACGCGCTGGTCTCTGCGCGTTGCTACAAAGAGCCGTTTTCGTTTGACGAATCGGTCAAGATCATCGAAGAGGGCGCGGGCACGCAGTTCGACCCCGAACTCGTTGGGGTGTTCCTGCGCCATCGATCGGAGTTCAAATAACGCTCTACGCAGTCAGACGGGAGGATCATGATGGACAAAGTCGTTTTTCGTTTGGAGAAACCCGAGGACTACCGATTCGTCGAGAATATGATCCGCGAGTCGTTCTGGAACGTCTACCGCCCCGGGTGCCTGGAGCATTTCGTGATCCACGAGCTGCGCTCCGATCCGGCGTTTATCCCGGAACTGGACTTTGTGATGGAAAAGGACGGCGCGATCATCGGACAGAATATGTTTATGAAAACGGTCATCGACGCCGACGACGGGCGGACGGTCGACGTCCTGACGATGGGACCGATCTGCATCACCCCGCCCCTGAAACGCAGGGGGTACGGCAAGCGGCTGCTCGATTTTTCGCTCGAGAAAGCGACCGAGATAGGCTTCGGCGCGGTGCTGTTTGAAGGCAATATCGGTTTCTACGGAAAGTCGGGGTTCACCTACGCCGGCGAGTTCGGGATCCGCTATCACGATCTGCCCGAGGGTGCCGACTCGTCCTTCTTCCTCTGCCGCGAACTGATCCCGGGCTACCTCGACGGCGTGACCGGGGTCTACCAAACCCCGGCGGGTTATTACGTCGACCCCGACCAAGCCGAGGCGTTCGACCGGGGGTTTGCACCGAAAGTCAAGTTGAAACTACCGGGACAGTTGGTGTAAGGCGCCGCGATCCCGCAAAATACGAGGCGGTGAAGCAGAACGTGCTCGATTTCCTCTACTGCATCTGCGAAGAGGAAAAGACGACGCCGCTCTCAAGTCTGAATATCAAAGAAGGAGCCGAAAATTACCTCCGCCGCGGCGGTCTCTCGGACGACGAGATCGCACGCATCGAGGCGGGGATCCGATAAACCGCACAACCGAAAAAACCGCAAAGGAGAAAACCGCCGATGCCCGCATATTTTCTTCATTATCTGCAATCAAACGCCGTGTGTCTTGTCATCTTCGGTATTATGCTGGGGCATAACCTGCTGAAAAAGGATCGGACCGAACGACAGATCAAATTCAACCTGACGCTGATCGCGTTTATGTCGTATTTTGCCGTCGACACGCTCTGGGCGGGCGTGATCTCCGGCGTGCTCCCGAACGCGCTGCCGCTCGTTCTGACCCTGAACTTCCTGAACTATATCATTATGGTCGGGATCACGTTCGCCTGGCTGCGTTACGCGTTGGCGGTCGAAGAGGCGCAGGATCGGGACAAGCCGATCAAACTGCTCGCGCTCCTCGTCCCGTTTATTCTGGCGACGCTCGCCCTGATCGTCAACTATATCGTCGCGCCGGAGTCGCTCTTCGACGAATCGAACCTGCCGAGACCGCTCTACTCCGTCTATCTCGTCGCCGTTCCGATCGTCTACATCGCGGCGTCGCTCGTCTACTCGCTCCGCCGCGTGAAGAACGAGTCGAACGCGGAAGAAAAACGCAAACACCTCCGCGTCGGGCTCTTCCCCCTGATCGTGATCGTGGGCGGGCTGGCGCAGATCCTTCTGCTGAACGGCAAGACGGCGCTCTTCTGCTCCTGCTGCACCGTCTTTATGCTGATCTTCTACATTCAGGCGATGGAAAAGCAGATCTCGATCGACCCGCTCACGGGACTCAACAACCGGGGGCAGCTCGCCCGCTATATCTCGCAGTCCTCCGGCTCGCATAAGGACGGCGCGACCTTTATTCTGATGATCGACGTCAACGATTTCAAGCGCATCAACGACACCTTCGGTCACGCCGAGGGCGACCGCGCGCTCGTGATCGTCGCCGACGCCCTGAAACAGATCGTCGACGGGCGTGTGTTTCCGACCTTTCTCGCCCGGTACGGCGGCGACGAGTTCATCCTGATCGCGCACACGCCGACCGAGACCGAAATCGAACGGATGATCGGCGAGATCCGCGAGCGGATCCGGGAGGACTGCTACCTGCAGAAAACGCCCTACGTCGTCTTCGTCGGGATCGGCTACGATAAGGTCGGCGGGGACGCCGACACCTTCCAGCAGTGCATCGCCCGCGCCGACGACAACCTGTATCTCGACAAAAAGAACTGCAAACTGAACAGCCAGACCACCGTGCTGAAATAAACCCGAAAAGAAACGAGGAAGAAATTATGTCCAAGAAAACGAAAGGCATTCTCGTCAATCTGCTGCTCTACGCCGTCGCGTTCGGCGTCGGGGCGATCCCGTTCGCTTTGATCGACGATCTGCTTCTCGCCGAGGCGGCGTTCACCGGGGCGGCGACGCTCGTGATCTTTCTCGTCACCTGTTTTGTCCCCGACACCTCGCTCTACGACCCCTACTGGAGCGTCGCGCCGCCCGTGATGCTGCTCTTCGCGATGGTGAAATACCGCCTGTGGGGCGTCAACGCGATCCTCTTTTTCGTTTTCGTCTGCCTCTGGGCGATCCGGCTGACCGGGAACTGGGCGCTGACCTACAAGGGGCTGCTCCACGAGGACTGGCGCTACCGTCAGTTCCGCGAGAAGTGTTCCCCGCTCGGTTTTTTCCTGATTAATTTCTGCGGGCTTCAGTTCGTCCCGACGATCGTCGTCTATCTCGGGCTTGTCGGCGGGTTCGGCGTGATCCGAACCGAAGGGTTCGATCCCCTGCTCTCGATCGGGCTTTTCGTGATGCTGCTCGGCGTTTGGCTCGAATGGATCTCGGATCGGGCGATCCACCGCTTCTTACGCGAACACGCGGGCGAGGGGCGCACCTGCGACGCCTCGATCTGGCGGCTCTCGCGGCACCCGAACTACCTCGGGGAGTTGACCTTCTGGGGCGGGGTGTTCCTCTGCTATCTGTTCACCGGGGCGGGCAAATGGTATCTCGGGCTCGGGTTCCTCTCGATCTGGATACTCTTCTTTACCGTTTCGATCCCGATGATGGAAAAACATAATCTCGCGAGGCGGGCGGACTACGCCGCCTACCGGGCGAGGACCTCCGTCCTGATCCCCCTTCCGCCGAAGAAAGGAGCGGACGCCGCCGATGAATAAACGAAAAGTCCTCGTCGCGATGAGCGGCGGGGTCGACAGTTCGGTCGCGGCGTATCTGCTGACGCGGGACGGCTGCGACTGCGTCGGCTGCACGATGAAACTCTGCCCCGACGACCTCTCGCACGAGGGCGGCTGCTGCACCGCCGACGACGCCGCCGACGCGCGGAGCGTCGCCCGCCGGATCGGGATCCCGTTCCACGTTTTCAATATGACCGAACGCTTCAAGGAGAACGTGATCGACCGCTTTATCGACTGCTACCGCGCGGGACGCACTCCGAACCCCTGCGTCGACTGCAACCGGACGATGAAGTTCGACGAACTGCGCCGACGCGGCGAGGAACTCGGCTACGACGTGCTGGCAACGGGACACTACGCGAAGATCGAGGAAATCGACGGGCGGTTTTATCTCAAAAAAGCCGCCGACCCGCAGAAGGATCAGAGTTACGTCCTCTATCACCTGACGCAAGCGCAGCTCGCGAAAACGCTCTTTCCGCTCGGTGGTCTGACCAAGGACGAGGCGCGCCGGATCGCCGCAGAAAACGGGTTTCTGAACGCCGACAAGCCCGACAGTCAGGACATCTGCTTCGTCCCCGACGGCGACTACGCCGCCGTGATCGCCCGCTACGTCGGGAAAAGCGAACCCGAGGGCGACTTTATTCTCCCCGACGGGACGGTCGTCGGGCGGCACAAGGGGATCAGCCGCTACACCGTCGGACAGCGCCGGGGGCTCGGGATCGCGTATTCCGAACCGCTCTACGTCAAGCGCATCCTCGTTTCGGAAAACAAGGTCCTGCTCGCGCGCGACGCCGACCTCTACGAGGACGCGTGTAACGTACGCGAGATCAACTGGATCGCGGGAGAGACGCCCGCGGAGCCGATCCGCTGCGCCGTCAAGATCCGCTATCGGCAGCCCGAGCAGCCCGCTACCGTGACCCCGCTCGGAGCCGGGCGGGCGGCGATCGTTTTCGATCGCCCGCAGCGGGCGATCACGCCGGGGCAGTCCGCCGTCTTTTACGACGGGGACGTCGTGCTCGGCGGCGGCGAGATCGAATAAAACGCAGTTTTGAGGGAGACTCGATATGGGATTTGACCCGAAAACCGACAAATACCCCTACCCCGAATCGACCGACAAGCACTACATCATTCTGAAAAGGAACGACGGGACGGTCTTTGACGAGAACTATCCCTATATTGACCGTTCGTTCGGCTTCCGCTTCAAGCGGTTCTGGGTGCGGGTGCTGCTCTCGATTCTGGTCTTCCCCGTCGCGCGCATCCGGCTGGGGCTACGGATCAAGGGGAGAAAGAACCTGAAAAAGAACCGGGAACTCTTGAAAGGGGGCGCCCTCTCCTGCTCGAACCACGTCCATTTCTGGGACTATATCGCCGTGATGGACGCCCTGCGCCCCCGCCGCCCGAACGTCCTGGTCTGGGCGGAGAACGTGCGGGGAGAAAACAAGAACCTGATCCGCTTGGTCGGCGGGATCCCGATCCCCGAGAACAGCGTCCACGCCACCGTCGCCTGTATGAAGGCGGCGAAAGAGGTCGTCGACGGCGGATGGCTGCATATCTACGCCGAGGGGAGTATGTGGGAATACTACCGCCCGATCCGCCCCTTCAAGAGCGGGATCGGCTACCTCTCCTGCAGGACGGGAAAACCCATCGTGCCGATGGCGTTCTCCTACCGGAAACCGGGCTGGATCCGGCGAAAGATCTTCCGGCAGATCGCCGTGTTCGACCTTTCGATCGGCGAGCCGCTCGCCCCGAACGAGGAACTCGGCTTCAAGGAGCGCGAAGAGGACCTCGTCTGCCGCTGTCACGAGGCGGTTTGCCGCCTTGCCGGGATCACCCCGGAGGAGGACCTCTATCCCCCGATCTTCAACGACTCGAAGCGGGTCGACTACTATACCGACGTCTACGGTAAAAACTACGGGAAGAAATGATCCCGAAAAAGGAAGGAAACGATATGTCGGAAGATATCAAACGGGAGGGCGTCGCCGCCCCCGACCGTGACAAAGTAATCGTCAGAACCAGCGCGATCGGGGTCGTGACCAACGTCGCGCTCGCGGGCTTCAAGGCGGCGGTGGGGCTGCTTGCCAACTCGATCGCGGTCATCCTCGACGCCGTCAACAACTTTTCGGACGCCCTCTCCTCGGTCATCACGATCGTCGGGGCGAAACTCGCGGGGAAACCGCCGACGAAAAAGCACCCGCTCGGCTACGGGCGGATCGAATACCTCTCTGCTCTGATCGTGTCGGCGATCGTGCTGTACGCCGGCGTGACGGCGTGCGTCGAAAGCGTCAAGAAGATCATCTCGCCCGAGGAAGCCGACTACTCGATCCTCTCGCTCGTCGTCATCGGGGTCGCGGTGGTCGTCAAACTGATCCTCGGCCTTTTCGTCAAGCGGAAAGGAAAACAGGTCGACTCCGGGGCGCTCGTCGCTTCGGGCTCCGACGCGCTCTTCGACGCGATCCTCTCGTCGTCGGTGCTTGCCTGCGCGCTCGTCGCGCGCTTCACCTCGCTGTCGCTCGAAGCGTACGTCGGCGTTCTGATCTCGCTCGTGATCGTTAAGGCGGGCGTCGGGATGATGGCGGAAACCGTCTCCGACATTCTCGGTCAGCGCACCGACCCCGAAACGGCGAAAGAGATCAAGGAAACGCTCGCTTCCCTGCCCGGCGTCTACGGCGCCTACGACCTCGTCTTGAACAACTACGGTCCGAACAAGAACTACGGTTCGGTGCATCTCGAGGTCCCCGACACCATGACCGCCGAGGAGATCGACCGCCTGACCCGCACCGCGGAGATCGAGGTATTCCGGAAAACGGGGGTCGTTCTGACCGGGATCGGGATCTACTCGTACAACACCCGCGAGGACGAAACGGCGGCGCTCCGCGAGAAGGCGAAAGAGGTCGTTCTGGCGCACCCCTCCGCCCTCCAGCTCCACGGCTTTTACGTCGATCCCGAAGCGAAAACGATGCGCTTTGACGTCGTGATCGGGTTCGACTGCAATCGGCGGGCGACGCTCGACGCCATCGCGCAGTCGATCGGCGAGGCGTTCCCGGATTATACCGTCCGGATCACGCCGGACGTCGACGTGTCCGACTGAACGAAAAGGAAAAATAACGACCGCCCCCGTCGGGGAGCGGCGAAGATACAGGAGAATGAAAATGGATCTGATCCCGAGTTTTCAAGTCGATCACACCAAAATCGTGCCGGGGATCTACGAATCGCGCGTCGATCAAGTGGGGGACGGCTTCGTCACGACCTTTGACGTGCGAATGAAGCGCCCGAACGCCGAGCCGGCGATCCACCCCAACGCGATGCACACGATCGAGCATATCGTCGCGACCTTTCTGCGGAACGATCCCGAGTGGAAGGACGCGATCGTCTACTGGGGTCCGATGGGGTGTCTCACCGGGTTCTACCTGATCGTGAAGGGGCGCCCCGCGCCAAGCGAACTGCTCCCGCTTCTGCTCCGCGCCTTCGACTACTGCGCGGCATACGAGGGGACCGTCCCCGGCGCGACCCCGGCGGGGTGCGGAAACTACCTGCTCCACGATCTCAATATGGCGAAATACGAGGCGAAACGCTACGCCGATCTGCTCCGCGAAGCTCCCTGCTTTACCTACCCGCAAGCCGAGCGCGCGAGAGTCGACGGGATG
>CAMJDE010000096.1 GCA_946404295.1 uncultured Clostridia bacterium
CCGCCGCCTGCTCGACGAGGCTCTTCATCGCCTGCTTGACGGTCATATCCTGCCGTATCGTGACGTAGTTGGTCGTCATGATACTACCGAACTGATCCTCGTCGTAGGAGTGCAGGAGTTCGATGTCCTCTTTGGCTTCGGGTTCGAGAAGTTCGAGCACCTGCTCGCGCTTCTCTTCGTCCATATCTTCGAGGACGTCGATCGCGTCGTCGGCGTCCATCTCCTCGATCAGGTCGGCGGCGACCCCCGCGTCCATCTCTTCGAGGTATTCGCCCGCGTCCTCGGAGTAGGCGAGGACCTCGGACATCGCCTCGTTGCCAAGCACGCCGAACAGCCGTTCGCGCTCTTCGGGCGTCATCTCGCCCATCGCCGCGGCAATATCGTTCTCGTGATAGTCGCCGAGCGCTTCACGCAGCGCCGCGTCGTCCTCGGTCGTGCGGATCAGGTTCAGGATCTCGGCGGGATAATCGACCGGCGCCGGGGTCTCGACCTCGCTCTCTTCCTCGGGAAGATCGACCTTTTCAAGTTCTTCGTTTTTGTTTTCGTTTTCCATCAAAAAAACGCCTCCCTTCTTTTGGGCGGCGTCCACTCGGAAAAGGGCGTCAGAGGATGATTCCCCCCTTGACCGTGGCGGACTCCGCGATTCTGTTGTTCCGGCATAACGGAACGCCGTTTTGTCGGTCTGTGCCCGCGTCCATCCACGATCACCCCGCTTTCCTTTTTTTCTGCCTTTATTGTACCACCCTTCGTCGCTCTTTGTCAAGCAAAAAACGGCTCTGTTTCCGCTTTTTTCTTTTTGCGCGATTGACAATCAAACAAAAGTCTGCTATACTCTTTTGTATAAAAACGGATCGCCGATCCGGGACAAGGAAGGTTGCAGATGGAGAGAGTATACGCCGCCGACGTAAAAGCCCACGTCGGGCAAGAGATCAAGGTGCAGGGGTTCGTCGAAAACCTGCGCAACGGCGCCGCGATGGCGTTCATCGTGCTGAAGGATATTACGGGTAAAGTGCAGATCACGATTGAAAAGGAAAAACTGCCCGATCTCGTCCCCGTGATCGACGCGCTGACCCCCGACTCGGTGATTACCGTCACGGGCGTCGCCGTCGAGAACGAATACGTCAAGATGGGCGGGATCGAACTGATCCCGAGTTCGATCACGGCGGAAAGCGTCGCCGAGGCGCTCCCGATCGTGCGGAAGGACATCCCCGCGACCAAGAAGAAGCAGGCGGTCGAGCGCAGTTCGATCGACCAGCGGATCGACTATCGCTGGATCGACCTGCGCACCGAGGAAAACCAACTGATGTTCAAGGCGCAGACGGTTTTCGTCAACGCGATGCGGCAGTTCCTGCTCGAGCGCAACTTCATCGAGATCCACACCCCGAAGCTGATCGGCGCGGCGTCCGAGAGCGGCGCGGACGTGTTTGAGGTCAAGTACTTCGACCGCAGCGCCTACCTCGCGCAGAGCCCCCAGTTCTACAAGCAGATGGCGATGGCGGCGGGCTTTGAACGCATCTTCGAGTGCGGACCCGTTTTCCGCGCCGAAAAGTCCTTCACCAACAAGCACACGACCGAGTTCACCGGGTTCGATCTCGAGTTCAGTTATATCAACTCGTTCCGCGACGTGATGAAAATGGAAGAGGACCTGCTCACCTACGCCCTGAAAGAGGTGAAAGCGACCTGCGGCGACGCGATCGAAGCCCTCTTCGGGATCCCCGTGATCGTCCCCGAGACCCCCTTCCCCGTCGTGAAACTCGCCGACCTCTACAAAGGGCTGGAAGAGGACTTCGGCTATACCTGCCCCGATTCGGAAAAGGGCGACCTCACCACCGACGCCGAACGGCTCTCCTACGAGTGGGTCAAAAAGCATTATAACCACGAGTTTCTGTTCGTCACCGATTACGCCGCCGAGAAGCGCGCCTTCTACCACATGCGGGACGAGAACGGCGTGCCGATGGGCTACGACCTGATCTGGCGCGGCACCGAGATCACCACCGGCGCCCAGCGCGAACACCGCTACGAGATCTTGAAAAAGCAAGCCGACGAAAAAGGGCTCGGCAACGACGTAAAGTTCTACCTCGAGTTCTTCCGCTACGGCTGCCCGCCGCACGGCGGCTTCGGTCTCGGCGTCGACCGTCTGACCATGCTCTTGCTCGGTCTGCACATCAAAGAGTCGATGTTCCTGTTCCGCGGTCCGAACCGGCTTACGCCGTAAAAGAAAGCGACTTGCCGCCGCGGCAAGTCGCTTTCTTTAATGATATCCGTTCCCTGCGGAAACGGATGATATATCGGCTCCCGCTATACGCGAGGAGCCGATATGATATACCCTGACGGGTATGATATACGCTGCGGCGTATCGGGGAACGGATATCATTCTCATATTTGCGGCACGCAAATATATCATGCTTGCGCAGCAAGTATATCATACGCGGTGTTACCGCGTATATCATATTGCTGCAAGGCAATATATCATTTCGCCGCAAGGCGACACACGCTCCGGATTATCATTGACTTTGTTGTTTTTTTCATCTATAATTATTCTTGAGGTGATTTGGATGCAGGAAAATAAACTTATCGATCTTTCGTTTGATTTTGCCAAAATGATCGTGGATCTCGTGGATAGCATAAAGTTTCCGAAAAGTTCCTATATGGTCGACCAACTGGCTCGCGCCGGAACGTCGATCGGCGCAAACATTTACGAAGCGCAGTACGCTCACAGCAAAGCCGATTTTATCGCAAAACTTGAAATCGCCTTGAAAGAAGCAAACGAAACGAGTTATTGGCTCAAGTTGATTTTTGCGACGAACCGGATTGACGAAGCCGTCTACAAAGACGCCGAAAAGACCTGCGGGAATATTCGTCGCCTTCTGATCGCTTCCTGCAATACCGTAAAGAAGAAGCAAGGAAAAGGAACGGAGAAACCGGAATGAAAAAGGTCTTTACCGTCGCGACGTGGAATATCGGGCATTTCAGTATGGGAAGACACAAGGTCTCCGATTTTTCGGACGACGCCTACGAAACCGAGGCGGCAAAGTTCCGCGCCTATATCGATTCGCTCGGCGCCGACCTCCTCTCGCTGAACGAGTACAGCGCCTGCTTTACCCCCTCGCACCCCGCGCGCGAACTGACGCCGGACTACCCGACGGAGTTCGAGGGCGAACAGTTCCGCTACAGCTGCAACGCCCTCTTTTCCAAACTCCCGCTCCAAAACGTCCGGCAAAACGCGTTCGTCTGCAACAAAACCGCCGTGATCTCGCACACCAAGGCGATCGAGGCGTCGGATTACTACTATATCACCGCCGAACTTTCCCTCGGGGACGAGACGGTTACCGTCGTTTCGACCCACCTCGGCTTCGACGACAACCTCTACCCCGATACCGTCAACCTCGCGCAGATGGACGAGTTGATCGCGCGCTTTGAAAACGAAAAGCGCGTTTTGATGATGGGCGACTGGAACGCCTTTCACTACGAATACTTCGACCGCTTCAAGGACGCCGGCTATACCCTCGGCAACCCGGACGGCAAACTCTTGACCTGTATCGGCTCGCGCACCGGCGGGCTCGAATGGTCGGTCGACAATATCCTCGTCAAAGGACTGTCGCTCTCCGACTTCCGCGCCCTCCCCACTTCCCTCTCCGATCACGTCGCGGTCAAAGCAACCGTCGCCCTGAAATAGTATCACGCCGCCTGTGCAAAGATTTGCACAGGCGGCATCTCGCGTTTCGAGCGATGCGAGAAACATATCGCGCGTTGCGCCGGAGGCGCGACGCATATCGCGTCCGCGTCAGCGGACATATCGCGCGGGCGCGCACAAGTGCGCGCCCGCCTTTTTTTATTTTACGATCGTTCCTTCGTAGATCAGGTGCGCGTCTCCCGTCAGGATCACGTCTCCGTCCTCCCGGACGCACACCGACAGGTCTCCGCCGGGGAGTTCGACCGTGATCTCGACGTCCTTCTTGCAGTACCCGTTCAAGACTGCCGCGACCGCGGCGGCGACGGCTCCGGTCCCGCAGGCGGCGGTCTCGCCGTTCCCGCGTTCGTAGACCCGCATCGAAAGCACCGTCGGAGAAACCACCCGGACGAACTCGGTATTGATCCGCTCGGGGAAGAGCGGCGCGAACTCAAACTGCGGACCCGTCGCCGAGAGGTCGATCTTCTCGGGATGGTCGGTAAAGACGACGCAATGCGGGTTCCCGACCGAGAGGCAGGTGACGCGGTACTCGTCCCCGCCGATCTTCACCGGGCGGTCGATCACGGTGTCGCCGTCGAGGGTGCAGGGGATATCTGCCGGCGCGAGTTTCGGCTTGCCCATATTCACCCCGACCATCGTGACGCGCCCGAACGAGGTGTGCAGGGTCAGTTCCCGGATCCCCGCCTCGGTCTCGACCGTCACGGTATCTCCCGTGACGAAACCGTTATCGTAGAGGTACTTACCCACGCAGCGGATGCTGTTCCCCGCGATCACGCCGTCCGAGCCGTCGCGGTTGCAGATCCGCATTTTCACGTCGGCTTTGTCGGAGGGGAGCAGAACCACCATTCCGTCCGCCCCGATCCCGAAGCGGCGGTCGCAGAGTTCGACCGCGAGCGATTCCGCCCCGTCGAGCGGGACGTTCCTTGCGTCGATCAGGATATAGTCGTCGCCCGAACCCTCCATCTTCGAGAAGGCGATCGTCCGTTTTTCGCGCCGCATGGCGTTGAGGTCGACCAGTTCCGTGTTCTTTTCGGAATAGCCGCTCGCGATTACGTCCGCCATCGCGTTCGCCGTGTCGAGCGAGGTCAGACACAGAACCCCGAGCGTCAGCGCCTTGCGGTGCAGGGCGATATACTCGGAGAGCGTCTCGTCGTAGAGCGCGCCGGTGTAGACGATGTAGTGGATCTTGCCCTCTTCAAGCAGTTTCCACATTCCGTCCTGTTCGCGGATGCCGGGCACGACGTTCACCGGGATCCCGAGCCGCGCGATGGTCTCGGCGGTGCCGGGCGTGGCGTAGACCGTCATTCCGAGGTCGCGCACCTTGCGCGAAAGACCGATGATCTCGCCGTAGTCGTGATCGTCGACGCTGATGAAGATGCCCGTCTCTTTTCCGTCGCGCGGATTTTGCAGGCGGAAGCCCGCTGAGGTCATTCCCTTGAAGAGCGCCTCGCGGATATTCTTTCCGATCCCGAGCACCTCGCCCGTCGACTTCATTTCGGGACCCATATAGGAGTTGGCGTCGGAGAGTTTGCCGAACGAGAAGACCGGCGCCTTCACGGTGACGTAGGGCGGCGCCTGCACCAGCCCCGTGCCGTAGCCGAGATCGGCGAGTTTTCCTCCCGTCATCACGGCGGCGGCGAGGTCGACCATCGGAACCCCCGTCACCTTGCTGATATACGGGACGGTGCGCGAGGCGCGCGGGTTGACCTCGATCACGTAGAGTTCGTTTTCGTAGATCAGGTACTGGATATTGACCAATCCCTTCGTCCCGAGCGCGAGCGCCAGTTTTTCGGAACACTCGACGATCTTATGGATCATCCGGTCGTCGACCGAATAGGGCGGATAGACGGCGATCGAGTCGCCGCTGTGCACGCCCGCCCGCTCGATATGCTGCATGATCCCGGGGATCAGGACGTTCTCGCCGTCCGAGATCACGTCGACCTCAAGCTCCGGTCCCATCATATACTTGTCGACCAGAACCGGGTTGTCGATCCCGGTCGAAAGGATCCGCGCCATATACTTCTTCACTTCGGCGGCGGTATGCACGATGGTCATATTCTGCCCGCCGATGACGTAGGACGGACGGAGCAGAACGGGATAACCGAGCGTCTCGGCGGCGGCGAGCGCCTCGTCGGTCGTGACCACGCCCATTCCCTTCGGCCGCTTGATCGAGAACTTTTCGAGCAGCTGATCGAACCGTTCGCGATCCTCCGCGATATCGATCCCTTCCGCAGAAGTACCGAGGATCGTGACCCCGGCGCGGTCGAGGAAGGCGGTCAGTTTGATCGCGGTTTGCCCACCGAACGCCACGACCACTCCGATCGGGTTCTCCGCCCGGATGACGTTCATCACGTCCTCGGGGGTCAGCGGCTCGAAATAAAGCCGGTCGGCGGTGTCGTAGTCGGTCGAAACCGTCTCGGGGTTGTTGTTGATGATCGCGACGTCATACCCGAGTTCCTTGAGCGTCCAGACGCAATGCACCGACGAATAGTCGAACTCGATCCCCTGCCCGATCCGGATCGGACCCGAGCCGAGAACGAGGATCACGGGTTTGCCCGATTTTTGAAAACTCCGCGCTTCGCACCCCGCCGTCTCCGGCACCGAATAGAAGTAGGGTTTGTCGGTCCCGAACACCGCCTCGCAGGTCCTGACGATCCTGTAACCGAAGGGCGTTTCGCGCGCGGGTTTGGTCCCCGAGAGCCGTTCGAGCGCCTTGTCGGTATAACCGAGATCCTTGCCCTCTTTCAGCAGTTCTTCGGTCAGCCCGCCCTTGATCGTTTCTTCGTAGTCGGCGAGCCGTTTGATCTTGCGGAGAAAATACGGGTCGATCATCGTGATCCGGTAGATCTCGTCGATCGACACGCCCGCCTTGATCGCTTCAAAGACGGTGAACAGCCGACGGTCGTCCTGATCGGCGAGCCGTTCAAGCACGGGACGCGCGTCGAGCGGCGGGAGCGTCAGGGTGTCCGCGCCGATCTCGGCGCCGCGGATCGCCTTCATCAACGCCGCCTCAAAGGTCGGCGCGATCGACATGACCTCGCCGGTCGCCTTCATCTGCGTTCCGAGCCGACGCGACATTCCGGCAAACTTATCAAAGGGGAACTTCGGGTATTTGACCACGATATAGTCGACCGCGGGTTCAAAGCCGGAAAGCGAGTCCCCGGTCTTCGGATTTTTGATCTCTTTCAGCGTGTAGCCGAGCGCCAGCCGGGTCGTCACTTTGGCGATCGGGTAGCCGGTCGCTTTTGAGGCGAGCGCGGAACTGCGCGACACGCGCGGGTTGACCTCGATCACGGCGTACTCGCTGCCGTCGGGTTTCAGGGCGAACTGGC
>CAMJDE010000097.1 GCA_946404295.1 uncultured Clostridia bacterium
TTCCTCGAGGATCCCCTCGAACTGCGTGCGGAAAGGGGCGTTCTGAATGTTATGGATCTTTCTCTGAAACCCGGTCTCGGAAGAGTACGCGACGATGCCGGCGCTCTGCGTGCCGAGGTGAGAATGATAATCGGTCCCGAAGAAAACGTCCGAGAGGACGCTCTTTTTGCCGACGGCTCCGAAAAAACCGCCCATCGGTCAGTTCGCCTTGAAGAAGAGGTCGGAGAGGGTCATCGGATCGATATACTTGCCGTCCTTGTAAACGCGCATATTCCCCGACGCGATCTCGTCGATCAGCATCACGTTGCCGTCCTTGTCGTAACCGAACTCGAACTTGATATCGTAGAGGACCAGCCCCTTGGCGGCGAGATCGTCCGCGACGATCTTGGTGATCTTCTTGGTCATTTCCTTGATCTCGTCGTACTGTTTGCCGGTCATGACGCCCAGAACCTCGAGCCCGTCGCGGGTGACGAGCGGATCGCCCTTCTCGTCGTTTTTGAAGGTCATTTCGACGTAGGCGGGAAGATCGGCGCCCTCGGCGATATATTCGCCGTAGCGGCGGAAGAAACTGCCGACCGCCTTATAGCGGCAGATGACCTCGAGCCCGTGCCCGAACACCTTGCCCGGCACGACCTCCATCGTGGTGTCGGCGAGGTTCGCCTTGACGAAATGGGTCTTGATACCGGCGGCGTTGATTTTCTCGAAGAAATAGATCGACATCCGGAGATTGACGTCGCCCACGCCCTCGATGGTTAGACCGATCGAGTTCTCGCCGGGATCAAAGACGCCGTCCTTGCCCGTGCAGTCGTCCTTGAACTTGAGGAGGTAGTTGCCGTTGTCGAGTGCGTAGACGTTCTTGGTTTTTCCGGTGTAAACGAGTTTCATGGTTTTGCTCTCCTTTATATAAATAACTTTTTTCAAACGGGTATCAGAGGCGGTCGAGGATCGCGCGGTCCTTTTCGAGCACCGCGGCGGCGTCCTTCACCCGCTTCTCTTTCAGTTTTGCCGAAAGCGCGGGATCGGAGAGCGCGAGGATCTCGATCGAAAGTAAGGCGGCATTGGCTGCTCCGTCGATCGCTACGGTCGCCACCGGGATCCCGGAGGGCATCTGTACCGTAGAGAGGAGCGCGTCAATGCCGTCAAGCGTATTCGATTTGCAGGGGATGCCGATCACGGGCAGCGTGGTCTGCGCGGCGAGGGCGCCGGCAAGGTGCGCCGCCATTCCGGCGGCGGCGATCAGGACGCCGAACCCGTTCGCTTCGGCGTTTTGGGCGAACTCCGCCGCCTGTGCGGGCGTGCGGTGCGCGGAGTAGACGTGTACCTCGAAGGGCACTTCGAACGCGCGCAGGGTATTGATCGCCTTCGAGACGATCGGGAGGTCGCTGTCGCTTCCCATGACGATTCCGACTTTTTTCATCATCAATCTCCTTCCTGAAAACGAAAAAGGGCGCAGTCAAGTTATCGGAAAACAAAACTGAACCCAGACGGTCGGCGGATATTGCCCCCCGCTCCATGCAGTAAACTCTGCAAAACCCGTCAGTCACGGGGGACCTCAGATTACGTTTTTATTATATCACGGAAGGGGTCGAAAAGTCAAGTTCGCATAATCGGGAAAAAAGGGGTGGTTTCGGTCGTTTTGTTGCACAATTTCACCAAAAAGGAAGAAAGCCCGCTTCCGAAGATTTGGGGAGTATGACGCGCGCCGACGCGCGCTCGAGATATTGCGCGGGTTGCCGCGCAATTCGATATAACCTCCGCTTCTTGACGCGGAGGTTTCGATATATGATCCCGTCCCGGGATCATTCGATATGTCGCGCGGGAACCCTCGATCCCTGCGCGACGCGAAAGAGACAGTAAGGAAAGCCGCAATATCCTGCGCGACGAGAGGGGAACGCGGGGGGACGGATGAATTGCGATCGGGGATCACATAAAACGAACCGCGCGCGCAGTTGCCTGCGCGCGCGTCGTTCGGGTTGCGATCAAAGGTTTGAGAAATCGAAGGTCGCCCAATTCGGTTCCTCAAGCGTGTCGCCCGAAGAGAGCGTCAGCAGATCGCGGTCGAGCAAGACGACTTTGATCTCTGCCGCTTCGTATGCTTTTTTCTCGTTCATATCGAGTTTCCTTTCATCTGTGAATTAGAAGAAGTGCAGGTCGCCGAAGCCCTTTTCTTCGTCCTCGCCCGACGCGATCAGAAGATCGGGGTCAAGCGGAAGAATTTTCAGTTCGGCGGGTTCAAACGGTTTTTTCGTTTGCAAAGCAGGTCTCCTTACTTCGCTTTGAAATAGACGGCGCCGTTGACTTGAACGTCGGTTCCCGGGATCACGTAATTCACGGCTGCGGGAGACGCGACGGGCTCGATCTCGGTCGAGGGATCGAAGTCGGTATCGACGATGCGCCACCGAGCGTCGCCGAAGATCGCGTACGCGGGATCGCCGGAGGAACCGAATCTGTCGAAACGGCATCTGACGTCGGGGTTCGTGTCGGAGTAGGTCAGTTTGGAGTTGCTGCTGGTCGCCGTGAAGAGCGAAAGCCCGTTGGCTACCATATAGGACGATTCGGTTTTGATGTCGCTCTTGATCTTCCAAACTTTTACGCCGTCGACGTAGAGCGCAGACCATCCGACGTAATTGACGGTCGCGTCGGAGCCGGTCGCCTCCAAATGAACGAGAACGCCGATCCGGTGCCAGCCGTAGGCGCCAATCGAGGGCGAGGAGGACTCGGTAATCGGTTTAGCGTTTCCTGCCAATCCACCGAACCCGTTGTCGTACACGCCCAAAACGACATCGAGATCATTGTACGTTGTTTCATCCCCGGAGGAGAAGTCGAAATGATTGGCGTACGGGCAATACGGCGACATACCGGGGTTCGAGTAGAGGACGAAAAACTCTTTGTATTTTCCACTCTTATAGAACGAGATGACCTTCATCTCCGATTTCTCGGTCGCGTCGTCCCAGTTCTGGAGCGTCGAGTTCCACAGGAGAGAGTACTCGAAATAGAGATTTCTCGCATCCTTATATGAACCGGACGGGTAGAAGTGTTCGGAACCTCGAATGGATGCAAGCGACTTGGAAAGACCGCAGCCGGCGGGATCCGCCACGCCAATCTCCGACTCATAAACGGTCGGGACGAACGCGACCGAGGTGCCGGTCTCTTTCTCCGCGCCGCAAAGTTTGCAATGCTCGGCTTTCTTCCCCGCTTCCAGAACGGTCGCCTCACGCGTCAGGACCTCGATGCCGTCCCAGACGTGTTCGTGTTCAGCCATAAACCAGACCTTTGCGGGAACGACGGTGTCGTTTCCGAGAACGTAGTTCGACTCGACAGGATCAGATACCGGAACGACGCCGGTCTCAAAGTCGCCGGGCTTGATCGCGGAGAGAGTCGGGGTTCCGTAAACCATGTACGTCGATTTTGTAGAGTTCTTTATTCCATTTGCCCAAAAACCAAAAACCAGTTTTGACTGAACGTCTTCGTAAGACAAACCGCCCCCGGATTTGTTCGCCGTGAAGAGCAGGGTACCTTTCTCTTCCATTGCAGTCATATCAAGGTCGATTTTCCATCTCTGAACTCCATCAATATACAGATAAGAAACTCCGGAGTAAACGACACCATCGCCGGACGGACGCGCTTCCTGATGAATGCGGACACCGATACGGTGCCAGCCCCAATCCTTCGTATCGGGGGAATCGTTCAGGTTCGCGTAACGATCAAAGAGTTTGCCGCGGGTCTCCGCCGCTGCCGGTCCCTCGAGAACGCTGTTACCGGTTCCAAAGTCGAAGCCGCCGGCGTAGGTGTTCCAACAGGAGGAGTTGTCTTTTGCCGTAAAATAGAAGAGCACATTGTACTTGTCATTATTGTTGTTATAAAGGCATAGGTACATCTCGTCAGGTTTAGAGTTCTTCATAGTATCATTATAGAGCAAATCAATCTCATAGTATAGATCTCTGCCCTCGTAGTTGTTCTCTGCCGCCGGATACAGTTTTTGAGAGCCATTATTATTGAGCATCGACAAAATATTCGGGCACTCATCAAATACATCACTTCTTCCCGACTTGCAGTTCTTTTCTTTCGGGGCCGGGGCGACCGCCGCGCGGACGTCGAGTTCGGTAATGTTGTTCAGCCCGCAGGCGGCGCAATCGCCGCAGCGGGTACCGGGATTCAGCAGGGTCGCGTCACCGGTCGGGTTCTTGATCTCGTGGACATGTCCGAGCGCTTCGCAGACGTTCAGGCGCTTGGTTTCGCCGTAACGGACGCCGGAACCGTCCTCAACGTAGGGACGGATGTAGAGATAGTCGGCGAAATTGGCGTGCGGGATATCGGAAAGCTGGACGGCGACCCAGAAACGCCCGTTCGGCGCCTTGATCTCCTCGCCGTTCGCGGTGACCGATCTGTACACGGTCGTCGATTCGGTGAAGTTGCCAGATTGCTTCGTGCCGGTCTTCACGGGATCGTCGCTCGTCGAGAAGACGAAACCGACGGCGTCGTAGCCGAGCTTTCCAATCGAGAACAGGAAACGAAGATCGGTCTCGTCGTCGTTCTTGACGTCGGCACCGGTCAGCGTCTGGTACGCGAAGTCCTCGATCTCACCGCCGTTTGCGGGAGTACCGTCCGCCGACGCGACGATCGGCAGAATGATCGCCACGCTGACGATCAGCAGAGCGAGGAGCAGAAGGAGCGTTACGCTCCGGCGTCTGAATTGCATAGAAAGTCTCTCCTTGTCAATCGTATTTGCGGTTCTTTGAAAAACGGCGTGCCACCCGTGCCCTTGCGGGCGCGGGCGGCGGTTTTCGGACGTGAAAGGAAACCGGGGCTGAGGGAAACGGAGTTAGGAGGAAGCCGTTTGAGTCAGCCCCGGGGGTGCGCGAAATCAGTCCGCCAGTTTGAAGTAGACCGCGGCGGGAACGGTCACGCCCTCGGCGAGGGTAAGGGTCTTTGCGGCGGGATCCGCGACCGGCTCGACGTTGCGGACGAAGCCGTCGCCGCAGGTCCACTGCGGGTCGTCGATCACGACGTAGACGTCTCCGGTCGCACCGGCAATATTCGCAATCGTCATATTGACGGACACCGTCTTCAGATCGACGTACTGGATTCCCTCGTACTCGATCGCACCCTCAAACTCTCCGGTAGTCGTTCCCTTGCCGTTGGCAAAGAAGGTCGACGCACGGTTCGGAATCAAAGCGTAACTGGTACCCGACCATTTACTGCCGGTCCAATAGCCGCGGAGACTGGTCTCGATCTTCCAGACCTTGACGCCGTCGATATACAGTTCAGAGTAACCGGTGTAGTACGCCTTCAGTCCGTCCTTATCGGCTGCGAGAACCGGGTTTTCCGCGGTGTTCGCCACCGCTTCCGCGTGGAACCGGAAACCGATCCGGTGCCAGCCGTAGCCGCCGATCGCGGGGTAGGAGTCCGCCGTAACGGTCGAATCCATACTGCCCTTGTAGCTCGGCTGTCCATCGCCGAGGTCGTAGATGCAGTCGGACGCGGTCGCCATATAGGAAGTCCAGCTCGGTCCGTCTGCCCCGTGGCTGCCGTAAGCGTAGGTCTTGTTCACGTCAAAGTGACCGGCATACTCGCTCCATTCGGCGTCGTCGCGGGTGTAGAAGCCGTAGAGTTCGCAGGAGTTGAAGGCGGCAACCGTCAGCCGCGCGTTCGCGGTGTTGGCGAGCGATTCGGTCCAAAGGATCGAATACTCGAACCAGAGATCGTTGCCGTCGGGATCGTCCTGCGTCGGGAAGAAGTGCTTGTCGCCGCGGATCTCATCGATCGTCTTCGAGACGGTGAAGTTACCGCTCTCGGCGTCGTAGTAGTCGCCCTGCGGGTTTGCAGAGCAGAAGATCGCGGGCTCCCAGGTCAGGACGTCGTTTCTCGTCTGCTGATGGCAGACCGAGCACTCGGCTCTGTAGTACCCGTCCGGATCAAGGAGGGTCGGGACCTTCTCGTCCACGACCAGAACGTGCTTGGAAGCGTCCGCCGGGATCACCTCGACGGTCTCGGGAATGATCTCGTGGCAGACCGAGCAGTGCTTGGACTTCGAGCCGGCGACGGAGCAGGTCTCCTCAAGGTCGATCGTGAACTCGTCTTCCGGCGTGTGTCCCAGCGCCGGGATTACGGCCACCGTCTCGGGAATGATCTCGTCACAGACGGTGCAATGGTAGGACTTCGAGCCGGGTGTCGTGCAGGTCGCAGGCGTATCAACCGTGTACTCGGTCGCCTGCGTATGGACGTGCACGACAACGGTCTGGAAGTAGACCGTTCCGGGAACCGTCACACCCTCGGCAAGGGTGATTTCCTTCGCTGCGGGATCCGCGACCGGTTCGACCTTGCGGACGAATCCGTCACCGCAGGTCCATTGCGGATCGTCGATCACGATATAGACGTCGCCCGTCGCACCGGCGATATTCGCGATCGTCATATTCACTCTGACCTTGTCGAGATCGACGTACTGAACGCCCTCGAACTCGATCGCGCCCTCAAACTCGCCGTCGGTCGTTCCCTTGCCGTTGGCAAAGAAGGTCGACGCACGGTTCGGAATCAGGGCGTAACTCTGACCGGACCACTTGTTTTCTTCCGCGTTCCAGTAACCGCGGAGGCTGGTCTCAACCTGCCAGACTCTCACGCCGTCGATGTAGAGTTCGGAGTAGCCGGTGTAGTACGCTTTCAACCCGTCTTTGGTTGCGGCAATATTCGGATTCTCTTCGGTGCTTGCGACCGCTTCCGCATGGAACCGGAAACCGATGCGATGCCAGCCGTAGTTGCCGATCGCGGGGTAGGAAGCCGCCGTTGCCTCAGGATCCAGACTTCCCTTGTAAGTCGGGGCGTCGCCGGTTCTGGGCAGCAGAACGCAATCCCAGGGAGACGCCAGATACGAGGACCATTCAGCGTCTTCTTTGAAGGCGGCGTCCATCGTCTTACTGCCGTAAACGAAGGTTTTGTTCATATCGAAGTGCCCGCCGAACTCGTTCAGCGCCGCGTCGTCGCGGGTGTAGAAGCCGAAGA
>CAMJDE010000098.1 GCA_946404295.1 uncultured Clostridia bacterium
CATGTTCTTCACGTAGTCGGCGTGGCCCGGGCAGTCGACGTGCGCATAGTGGCGCGCCGCGGTCTGGTACTCAACGTGACGGGTGTTGATCGTGATACCTCTCGCCTTCTCTTCGGGGGCGTTGTCGATCTGATCGTACGCCATGAAGTCGATCGTGCTGTCGGACAGAGAAAGGTATTTCGTGATCGCGGCGGTCAGGGTGGTCTTACCGTGGTCAACGTGACCGATGGTACCAATGTTCACATGGGGTTTGGTTCTTTCAAACTTCTGCTTTGCCATTTTGGTTTTCCTCCATAAAAAATATTTTTGTTCTGGTTATTTAACGCACGGAAACCGTGTAGTTAAATCGGGATCACGCCTTCGCGCGGAGTTTGACGATCTCTTCCTGGAGCGACTTCGGCACTTCGGCGAAGTGGCCGGGCTCCATCGAGTAGACGCCGCGCCCCTGCGTGCGGGAACGGAGAGCCGTCGCGTAGCCGAACATCTCGGAGAGCGGGACGTTCGCCTTGACCTGCTGGCCGCCGGCGACCGGTTCCATCGACTCGATCTGTCCGCGGCGGGAGTTGAGGTCGCCGATGACGTCGCCGAGGTAGTCGTCCGGGGTGGTGACCGAGACCTTCATGATCGGCTCGGTAAGCACCGGATCCGCCTTCCGCATCGCGTCCTTGAACGCCATCGAACCGGCGATCTTGAACGCCATTTCGGAGGAGTCGACCTCGTGGTACGAACCGTCGTAAAGCGTTACCTTCACGTCCACGACGTTGTAACCGGCGAGCACGCCCGCCTGCATAGCGCCCTGGATACCGGCGTCGACCGCGGGAATAAATTCCTTCGGAATGACGCCGCCGGTGACGGCGTTGACGAACTCGTAACCCTTGCCGGGCTCGTTCGGCTCGATCTTGATCTTGACGTGACCGTACTGACCTTTACCGCCCGACTGACGCGCGTACTTGGTCTCCTGATCGACCGCCTTGCGGATCGTCTCTTTGTAGGCGACCTGCGGGTTGCCGACGTTGGCTTCGACCTTGAACTCGCGGAGCAGACGGTCGACGATGATCTCGAGATGGAGTTCGCCCATGCCGGCGATGATGGTCTGACCCGTCTCCTCGTCGGTGTAGGTGCGGAAGGTCGGGTCCTCCTCTGCCAGTTTGGCGAGGGCGATACCCATTTTTTCCTGACCCGCCTTGGTCTTGGGCTCGATCGCAACACGGATAACCGGTTCCGGGAAGACCATCGACTCAAGGATGATCGGATGCTTTTCGTCACAGAGCGTGTCGCCCGTGGTGGTGCTCTTCACGCCGACGACCGCCGCGATGTCGCCCGTGTAAACGGTGTCGATATCGGTTCTGTCGTTCGCGTGCATCATCAGGATCCGACCGAAACGCTCGTACTTGTTCTTCGTCGAGTTGTAGATCTCGCAGCCCTTGGTCAGGGTGCCGGAGTACACGCGGAAGAAGCAGAGTTTTCCGACGTAGGGGTCGGTCATGATCTTGAACGCGAGCGCCGAGAACGGTTCGTCGTCCCCGGGGTGACGCTCGTCCTCCTCCTCGGTCTTGGGGTTGACGCCCTTGATCGCGGGAATGTCGAGCGGCGAGGGGAGATAGTCGACGACGGCGTCGAGCAGTTTCTGCACGCCCTTGTTCTTGTACGAAGTACCGCAGCAGACCGGAACGATCTGGTTGTCGATCGTCGCTTTACGCAGCGCGGCTTTCAGTTCGTCGATCGAGATCTCGTCGCCGTTGCAGAACTTCTCGAAAAGTTCCTCGTCGGTTTCCGCGATCGATTCGATCATCTTGTCGTGGTACTCCTTGGCGAGGTCCGCCATATCGGCGGGAATCGCCTCGACCCGCATATCCTTCCCGAGGTCGTCGTAGTACACGTCGGCTTCCATCGTCATCAGGTCGATGATCCCGCGGAAGGAACTCTCCTTGCCGATCGGGAGCATGATCGGGACGGGGTTGGCGTGCAGACGCTCGCGCATCATGCGGATCACGCGGAAGAAGTCGGCGCCGGTGATGTCCATCTTGTTGACGTACGCCATCCGGGGCACCTTGTACTCGTCCGCCTGCCGCCACACGGTCTCAGACTGGGGTTCGACGCCTCCCTTCGCGCAGAAGACGGTCACGGAACCGTCGAGCACGCGAAGCGAGCGCTCCACCTCAACGGTGAAGTCGACGTGGCCCGGGGTGTCGATGATGTTGATGCGGTGGGTGTTTGCTTTGGTTGCTTCGGGATCGTTGTGATAGCGCGTAGGCGCCCAGTAACAGGTGGTAGCGGCGGAGGTGATGGTGATCCCACGCTCCTGCTCCTGAACCATCCAGTCCATGGTCGCGCCGCCGTCGTGCGTCTCGCCGATGCGGTGGATCCGTCCGGTGTAGAACAGGATACGCTCGGTGGTCGTCGTCTTTCCGGCGTCGATGTGCGCCATAATCCCGATATTACGGGTATGGGCAAGCGAATATTCTCTCGGCATTCCGATAAACTCCTCTGATCAGAATCTGTAATGAGCGAATGCCTTGTTCGCTTCCGCCATACGGTGGGTGTCTTCCTTCTTTTTGAAGGCGCCGCCCATGCCTGCCTTGGCGTCCATGATCTCGTTGGCGAGACGTTCCGCCATGGTCTTCTCCGACCGCGACCGCGCGTAAGCGACGATCCAACGGAGTCCGAGGGTCTGCCGTCTCTCGGGACGGACCTCCATCGGGACCTGGTAGTTCGAACCGCCGACGCGGCGCGCCTTGACTTCCAGAACGGGCATAACGTTTTCAAGCGCGGCGGTGAAAACCTCCAGCGCGTTCACGCCCTGCTTCGCTTCGATCTGGGCGAACGCACTGTAAACGATCTTCTGCGCTACGCCCTTTTTGCCGTCAAGCATGATGTTATTGATGAGCTTGGTGACCAGCTCGGAATGGTACATCGGATCCGGCAAAACTTCTCTTTTTGAAATTTGACCTCTTCTCGGCACTGTACTTCCCTCCTTCACAATTATTCTGTGTTCTCACAGGTACTCGAAAAAATCAATTCTCGTTAGTGCGCATCAACTCGGTAATCTACAAACAGTATTTTTTACTATTCACAACTGCGCGAGGACGGCACGGTGATCCCACGCGGGATCGGGGATTACTTTTTCTTCGGGCGCTTGGCTCCGTACTTGGAGCGGCCCTGCATCCGGTTGGCAACGCCCTGTGCGTCCAGGGTGCCGCGGATGATGTGATACCGCACGCCGGGGAGATCGCGAACACGGCCGCCGCGGATCAGCACGACCGAGTGTTCCTGCAGGTTGTGTCCGATACCGGGGATATAGGTGGTCGCCTCCATCCCGTTCGTCAGACGGACTCTCGCGATTTTACGAAGCGCGGAGTTCGGCTTTTTCGGAGAAACGGTGGTAACTTTGGTGCAGACGCCTCTCTTCTGCGGAGCGGACAGGTCGATCGGCTGATTCTTCAGCGTGTTGACGCCCTTCTGCAGAACGGGGGCCTTCGATTTGTAGACCGGTTTCTCGCGTCCGTTCTTGACGAGTTGGTTAAAAGTCGGCATTGTTTTCCTCCTTCTTCAAAAAATACTGTTTATAGTCACGGCGGTCACCATTCGCCGCGATATAACGGGTCAGGGGACGATATGGGCATAGTACGCCCATTTCGTGCGTTTCCTATTTTACCACGATACGGAGCGTTTTGTCAAGAGTTTTTTTATTATATATCGGAAAAAAAGGCGGTTTTTCCCTCCCCGGGAGAAAAAAGAGGAGCGGAGAGAGCAAAAACTGAGAGCGGACGCGCCGAAACACGTCCGCAGCGGTGCGCTGTACGGTGAAAAACCAGACGTTTCGATCTGCCGCGCGGCAGGTACTGACGCGCGGCAGAACAGAGACTGTCGCAGCCGGATGCGGAAGCCCCGTTCTCGCTCCGAAGGCGTATATATATACGTCGAGGGTTAGCGAGTGAAAAACGCCCCCGTGGGGCGTTTTTCACGAAGTGGTGTCGCCCAAAGCAAGGAGTGTGGGGCGCGCGACACGGCGCGCACCCCGGACGACTATGCGACGGCGACAGGGCAACGAGAACGGGGCTAGAAAAACGAATTGAAACAAAGGAGAAAACCGTCCCGCGGGACGGTTTTCAACCTTAAATGCGTTGTGCTGTGCGGGACGGCGACGCGAAGCGAAAAGCATAAACGAAAACCGTTTTCCCGTTCGTTTTTCGATCTGCGCCGGATCCGGCAGTCAAGCGGAAGCCGTCAGATATTGACGCTTTCCATCTCCTCAGCCATTTCTTCATCGAAAACTTCTTCCGAGACGTCGGGTTTTTCGACGTTCTCGACGACGCCGATGCTGCGATAGTACTCGAGACCGGTGCCGGCGGGGATCAGTTTACCGATGATGACGTTCTCTTTCAGACCGAGCAGACGGTCGGTCTTTCCGTGGATCGCCGCCTCGGTCAGGACCTTGGTGGTCTCCTGGAAGGACGCGGCGGACAGGAAGGACTCGGTCATAAGAGCCGCCTTCGTGATGCCGTGGAGAACCGGAGCCGAGACCGCCTTGCGGAGTCCCTTCTCGCCCGCCTCGATCCGGCGGTCGATCTCCTCGTTCTCCTCGCGGAACTCGAGCAGGTCGACGATCGAACCGACGAGCAGCTGCGTGTCGCCCGGATCCTCGATCTTGACCTTTCTCGTCATTTCGCGGGTGATGACCTCGATGTGTTTGTCGTTGATGTCGACGTCCTCGCCGCGGTACACCTTCTGCACCTCGCGGACGATATAGTCGTAGACGGCGTCGACGCCCTTGAGCCGGAGGATATCGGCGGGAGCCAGATGTCCCTCGGTCAGCGGCATACCCGACGCGACGTAATCGCCGTCGGCGACGAGGATCTTCATACCGAAGGGCACCTCGTACTGCTTCTTGCCGCCGTCGAGTTCGGGGTGGTCGCCCGTCGCCTCGATCTCGATGATCGAGATGCGCTTATCCTGGAGGATATGCGCCACGCCGTTGTACTCGGAAACGATGGCGGGTTTCTTCGGGCGGCGCGCTTCAAACAGTTCCTCGACGCGGGGCAGACCCTGCGTGATATCGGAACCCGCGATACCGCCGGTGTGGAAGGTTCTCATGGTCAGCTGGGTACCCGGTTCGCCGATGGACTGGGCGGCGATGATACCGACCGCCTCGCCGATGCTGACGAGTTTTCCGGTCGCCATATCCGAGCCGTAGCAATGCGCGCAGACGCCGCGTTTCGCACGGCAGCGCAGGACGGTGCGGACCGGCACTTCCTTGATGCCCGCCGCGATGATCGCGTCGGCTTGCTGTTCGGAGATCATGGTGTTCGCCGGGACGATCAACTCGCCGGATTCGGGATCCGAGACGTCGTCGATCGTGAAGCGTCCGACCAGACGTTCCTTCAGCGTTTCGACCACGCTGCGGTCGGTGGCGTCGTCCTTCAGAATGTCGCTGACGACGATGCCGTCGGTCGTGCCGCAGTCGAGTTCGCGGATGATGACGTCGTGCGAAACGTCGACCAGACGCCGGGTCAGGTAACCCGAGTCGGCGGTACGGAGCGCGGTATCGGAGAGCGATTTACGCGAGGACTTCGCGCCGATGAAGTACTCGAAGATCTTCATCCCTTCGCGGAAGTTCGAGGTGATCGGGATCTCCATCGTCTTACCGTTGGTCGCGAACATCAGTCCGCGCATCGAGGCGAGCTGACGCATCTGCTTGATGGATCCGCGGGCTCCCGAAGTACAAATCATATTGATCGCGTTGTACTTGTCGAAGCCGGCGTTCATCTTGTCGGTGACCTTCTCGGTGGTGTCCTTCCAGATCTGGATGACGCGGTCGTAACGCTCCTCGTCGGAGAGTTCGCCTTCGAGGTAGAGTTCGCGGATCTCGCCGATCCGGTCGTTCGCCTCGGCAAGCAGTTCCTGCTTTTCGGGCGGGATGGTCATGTCGTAGACCGAGATCGAGAGCGACGACTTGGTCGAATACTTGTAACCCATCGACTTGATATCGTCGAGCACCTTCGCCGCCTCGGGGAAGCCGTGGAGTTTGATGGTGCGGTCGACGATCTCCTCGAGTTTCTTCGAGGTGGTCGCGAAATCGATCTCGAGATCGAGCAGTTTGTCGGGATCGGTGCGGTCGACGTAGCCGAGATCCTGCGGCAGTTTGCTGTTGAAGATCAGCCGTCCCATCGTCGCGTTGATCAGTTTGGAGACGACCTCGCCGTTGATCTCGCGCTCCATACGCACCTTGATCGGCGCGTGGATGCCGATGACGCCGTTCTCGTACGCCATCATCGCCTCGTTGACGTCGCGGAAGATCTTGCCCTCTCCGGGTTCGCCCGGACGCTCGATGGTCAGGTAGTAGGAACCGAGGACCATATCCTGCGAGGGAACGGTCACGGCTCTGCCGTTGACGGGTTTCAGCAGGTTGTTTGCCGAGAGCATCAGGAAGCGCGCTTCCGCCTGCGCCTCCGCGGACAGGGGGAGGTGCACCGGCATCTGGTCGCCGTCAAAGTCGGCGTTGAACGCCTTACAGACGAGCGGATGCAGACGGATGGCGCGACCCTCGACCAGCACCGGCTCGAACGCCTGGATCGACAGGCGGTGCAGCGTCGGCGCGCGGTTGAGCAGCACGGGATGTTCGCGGATGACGAACTCGAGCGCGTCCCAGACCTCCGGGAACACGCGGTCGACCTTCTTCTTCGCGTCCTTGATCGAGGTCGCCTTCTGGGTCTCGAGCAGGCGCTTCATCACGAAGGGACGGAAGAGTTCGAGCGCCATCTCCTTCGGGAGGCCGCACTGATAGATCTTCAGGTCCGGACCGACGACGATAACCGAACGGCCGGAATAGTCGACGCGCTTGCCGAGCAGGTTCTGACGGAAACGTCCCTGCTTACCTCTGAGCATTTCGGACAGCGACTTCAGGGCGCGGTTGGACGCGCCGGTGACCGCCTTCCCTCTCTTGCCGTTGTCGATCAGGGCGTCGACGA
>CAMJDE010000099.1 GCA_946404295.1 uncultured Clostridia bacterium
ACTATATCGCGGTTGAGATCAGCGCCGATCCCGATCAATACTGCATCAGCCGGGATCTTGAGGATCCCGATTGCACAGGGTACGGGGACGACTATCCGCTCGAAAGCAAAGAGCAGCTCTTCGAGGCGCTTGACCTTGAGTTCCGTAAAATCGACGATCTAGAATAAAAAAAGACGGGGTTCGCCCCGTCTTTTTTTATTAAACATCACAAACTACGCGCCGATCACGATATCGCCGTCTGTGCATTTAATTGTATATTCGTAAGAAGGCTGCCAATCTATACCTTTTTCAATTGCGTTCCACTCTGCTTGTGTACCGCCAAACGTGATAGTCTTTAATGCAGGACAAAGCGAGAAAGCATATTGTTTGATTAAAGTCACGCTATTTGGAATATAAACAGAGACTAAATCTCCGCATTGTGCAAACGCATACTCGCCAATGCTTGTGACTCCGTCAGGAATAATCAATATGTCGACAATCTTCTCGCCGTTGATATATAATTGAGCGCTTGTCTGTTTAAGTTCTCCAAACCTAGGGATAGCGCACCAGCCTGCAACATCCCCCATATAATAAATTGCAGATACAGAAGTACAATTCGCAAATGCATTTGAAGCAATGTTTGTTATTCCGCTGCCGATCGTAACTGTTTTTAAACCATAATTATTGTAAAATGCGCGATTGTATATAGTTGTAACGCTGTTTGGAATGACTATTGAAGTCAAATTGCAATCTTCAAAAGCACTTGACGAGATGCTTGTCAAATTTTCGCTAAGAGTTACAGACGAGAGATTTGAACAGCCCAAGAACGCTGACGTTCCAATCTCGATCACATTCTTTGGCATAGTAATCGAGGATATATGGTTGTTTCCGGATAACGCATAATTATAAATACGCTTGATGTTTTCAGGCAAAGTAATATTGTCCTCGTCTCCGATATAGTCGATTAGAATCTTTTCATCTCCGTCCGTATAAACGACAAAACCGTTTTCATCGGTGGAAAGTTTGCTACCACCATCTTCTGTATATATATTCTTTGCATAATCTGCAAGATATCCGCTTATATTAAGCGATGTTTTGTTGTAAACCTCGATGAGTTTATAGCAGCCTTGAAATGCCGATGAATCAATATTGACAATTTTAGACGGCAACACAATAGACGTAAGATTTGAACAATAGTCAAATGCAAATTGACCTATTGTCGTCAAAGCCTCGCAGATATCGACCGATCTAAGGGCAACACAATTTGAAAAAACTCCTCGCTCTATGCTTGTTGTGTTTGCCGGAATTTTTATTGATTTCAGCGCTGCGCAATACTCGAACGCATATTCACCGATGTCTCTAACCCGATTCGGAATATCGATCGATACAAGGTTCATATTGTAGCTGAACGCATATTTATAAATCCGGTTTATGAAAGACGGCACCACCAACTGCGTTTCTCTTCCAAAATAGCCGACAAGTGCATTCTCACTGCCATCCTCGTACACAACATAGCCTTCGTCGTCGATCACAAGGTTGCTTTCACTTGCATCGCCAACTATTTGCAGTGAGTTTGCCGCAATGTATCCGTTTGCGCTACTGCCGATAGACAGTTCAAGTGATGAATTGTTGCACACTTCGACAAGTTTGTTACATCCCATAAAAGCATATCCATCTATGAAGTTGACATCCTTGCCAAGGCTAACTGAGATGAGATTTGAACAAGATGTGAAAGCATTCATTCCGATTGTTGTCACACCGTCACCAATTATTGCAAACATCAACCCTTTGCAACCTTTGAACTCATCGTTTATACATGTGCCAGATACTATATCTATTGCATATGCAAGCGAACCGCAGGTCTTTGCGACTTGAGATACGTTTGATACGTTTCCTGTGATTTTTCTAAGTCCGACACAGCCCTTAAATGCGTTATATTTAATAGTCGTAACGCAATCAGGAATCGTAATTGACACAAGCCCCGATCTGTATTGGAAATCATCGATTGAATCGCCTGACGTAATCACCACACTGTATGCGGATGACGGAGTGCTCTTTGAAATATCCGAGGTGGCAGACGCACTCCCTACGATTCTTTTTAAAGTGCCACAATCCTTGAATGAGCCATAAGCATCAACAACGCTATCCGGAAGAAATACTTCTTCAATGCCCGAACAATTTGCAAATGCCGTAGTTATGCTCGTCAAACTGTCAGGGAATGAAATGTCCGTAAGCCCCGTGCAGCCATTAAACGCAGAATATATTTCGTCAACGTTGCCACCAAAAGATATCGATGTTAGATTTGTGCATCCGTTAAACCCCCGGATTGTAGTGACGGAATCGCCAAACGTAAGCGCCGTCAGCGCACTGCAATTATTAATCTCTCTATCCGTTGCAAATGCGCCTGACGTAATCGTAACGCTGAACTCTGGCGCACCACAAAACATTGCTATCTTATAAGCGTTTTCGGCATTCGACGTGATGGACGAAAGTCCTGTGCAACCGGAAAAAGCCGAACCTTGCCCAGATATATTTGTACCGTCCGGAATCACGATTGAAGTAAGTCCCGTACAACCGTAAAAGGTGTATGAGCCTATGTCAGCCAAAGACTCAGGCAACGTTATAGCCGTGAGACTCGTACATTTTTCAAACGTTCCGTTCATACTTGTCAAACCGCTTGGAAGTGACGCATGAGCCAAACTTGTACAACCTGAAAAAGCAGATCTACCAATGCTTGACACGCTGTTTGGAATCGTGATGGAAGTCAAGCTTATGCAATTAGAAAACGCGCTCGCTCCAATGCTTGTCACACTATCCGGAATTGATACGTCCGTCAAACCTTGGCAGCCTGCAAACGCACCTCCGTTAATGACTGACACACCGACAGGAATAACAAGTGTTCCCGTCAATTCTTCACCGTTTACAAAGAACTTCTTATTTGATGACGCAAGCATAAGCGAACCTATGCCTCTTCCTTCAATCTTGCACCATCCTTCGACGTCACCCTCATAATAAACTTCACTTATTGCCGGACAATTTGTAAACGTTTCATAACCAATACTGGTCACTCCGCTACCGATTGTGACCGACTTTAAATTCTCGCAATTTCTAAACACATACGTGTCTATTGTTGTTACGCTATTTGGAATACTAATTGAAACAAGATTGACACAGCCGTCAAATGCGTTTTGCCTAATACTTTTCATTGAATCTGGAATTGTTACGTTTGTGATAACTGTTTTTTGGTAAAACGCTTCAATGCCAATCTCAGTTACAGGCAAACCATGATATTTCGCAGGAATAACGACCTCTGCACTTCCGCCATGATATCCTGCAAGCGTATATTCATCGCCGTTGAGCACAAAATCAAATTCGTTATGTTCGTTCCACTCGCCACAGCGCGTACACTTGTCGTCCTCATCGTAATCATGACCGAGCGCGGGGATTGTTTCGCCGTCTTGTACTTTATAACATCTGATACACTGGAGCGTTTGAGTGTTGCCAACTTCAGTACAAGTCGGTGTCGTGCCTGCATCTACAACAATGTCAAAAGCGTGACCGAGAGGATCTATTCTCTCTGCCACAACCAAAATTACGCCACAAAGAGCGCAATGAGATCCCTCCGTCCAACCAAATTCTTCGCAAGTCGGTTCAATTCTTACGTCTATAACTTCTTCGTGTCTTAGCGGCTTGATTTCTCTAAACGTCGTATAGTCGCAGCGCGAACAGGAGTCGTATTCATACCAACCGTACTCTGTGCAAGTCGCCTCTTTGCCGTCGTGATGAATGAGATCGTGTCCAAGCGCGTCAATAACTACCTCGACCGTTTGTCCGCAAACCGAGCAAGTTCCACGCTTCACGCCGCCTTCTGTACAAGTCGGCAGTGTAACAACTTCAAAACCTGATATCTCGTGTCCTTGTGCAAAGGCAGTGTCCGCCGCCTGCAAGATTTCGCCGCAAACGGAGCAGTATATCTCATCCGTAGTGCCGTTTTCTGTGCATGTAGGTTCTTGACCGACGCGAACTTCAGGAGTGTGCGACACGGTGTTCAAAACCTCTTCTTTGACTTGCCCACATAGGTTGCAAGTGGCGCGCCTTAGTCCTGTTTTTGTGCAAGTTGGAGAAGTCACAACAGTCCACGCACCATATATGTGGTTGCACACTTCTCCCTGGTCCTGTGAGTTTTGTCCGGAATCCGGCTTTTCTTCATTGCTACAAGCGACCATTGCGACTGCAAAAAACGCCATGATAAGTAGCGACAATAAGACTTTTGCAAAATATCTTGCTTGGTTTTTCATAATTCTCTCCGAATAAATAGACAATAGTTGCTTAGATTCTCAATATAATATTATATTAAAAGATACATTTTGTTTATAATGCCCGTCACATTCTTTTGATGTAAAAACAACTTACATAAACCCGAGCAACCTCACACATTCGCCCCGTCTTTTTTTATTTTCTGTTTTGGCGGAAGATCTCGTAGGCAAGGATCGTCGCGGCGGACGCCGCGGAGAGAGACGCGCGGAAATCCCTCCCATAGGAGATCTTGACCTTGAGATCGGCGCGGTCGAGCAACGCCCGCGAGATCCCGCGGCGTTCGCCGCCCACGACGAGAAAAACGGGGAAGCGGATCTCGGTCTCTTCCAGAGTGTGCGGCGTGTCCAGATCGGCGCAGACGATCGTATAGCCCCGACTCTTGAAACAGTCAGCGGCTTCGGTCGGCTTTGCCGTAAAGAGCGGGAAGAGTTCGGACGCGCCCGCAGAAGAACGCGCGACGACGCCGGCGGCGGACATCCAGTTCCGCTCGTCCAGGATAATCGCGTCAACGCCCGCCGCGTAAAGAGAACGGAGCGCGTAGCCGAAGTTGTACGGGTCCTCGATCCCTTCGATCATCACGTAGAAGCCGTGATCCTTGATCTCTGAAACGTCAAGCGGCGGTATCGTCCGCTCGGAACAGCGCGCCAGGATCCCGCCGTGGGAACGGCCGAGCGCGAGCGCGTCGATCTCGCCGCCGTCGCAACCCCGGATCGAAAAACCGAGTCGCTCGCCGACGTGAGAGAGCCACCCGAGTTCCTTCGACAGCGCGCCAGCACGTTCTTGATCTACGAGGATCTCTTCGATCTTGCGGTCGTTGACGCCGTTTTCGTTCCCGGCGATGACAGAGCGGATCGATTGCATCCCCTCCATTACGGTCGACTCTCGCGTTTTTATTTCTTCTTTTTGCATTGAACGTTCCATCTCTTTCATATACTGGAATACCGGGACGACCGGAACAGGGGGGAACGCCGTGTGAAACAAGCGCCGGATAAGGATAGATGTGAGATTTTAGCGGAATATATGATCGAGCACGGGTTGACGGTCCGCGCCGTCGCCTACGCCTTTTCGATCAGTAAAAGCACCGTACATAAGGACCTGACCGAAAAACTCGAGGAGATCAACCCGGATCTGTACGACCGCGTCCGCGTGATCCTCGATAAAAACAAGTCGGAGAGGCATCTGCGCGGCGGGGAAGCGACGCGGGTCAAATACCTGAAGAAACGCGTCAGAGGGACCCCTTGACGATCTGGCGGTAAAGCGCGGCGTTCGATTGCAGAAGTTTGCGGTAGAGCGCGAGCTGAAACGAACCCGAAAGCCGCATCTCTTCGGGCGTCAGCAGGGGCGCGCGGCTGGTCGCGTTGTGCGCGTTCGTACAGAGGTAAAACGTCCTCTGATTGATCGCGCTACGCTGCAAAACCTCGTTGATCGGGCGAAACAGCAGGGAAGTCGACGAGATCAGGTATTCGCAGGCATAGATACCGAGCAATTTCTCCTTCGCGTTCCCGGGCATCAGAATATGCCTTTCGAAATGGCAGATCAAAGGTCGGAGATGCTGACGGTGAATCAGATAAGAGAAGTCGCGCATATCTTGTTCGTCGAAGTTTCCGATCGGGAAATTGACGGGCAAGAGATCTGTGCCGGGGATCCGATACGGGCGCATATCGTAACTCTGAAACAGACCGGATTCATAGTCGATTTCATAGGAATAACAGAGTTTTACGCGGGATTTGCGCTCCGTTTTGACGCGCTCAAGCGCCCGTTTTGCCTCGTGAACGCGGCGGGGGAAGAATACGTGATCCTGCATCCGTGAGAGGTCGAGATGCGTGACGCAAACGGCGGCGGAAACGCCCGCACGGTCGAGCGAAATCAGCATTTTTGCGGCTTCGTTTTCGTCTTCGGGCCCGTCCCCGAGCCCGGGCAGCAGGTGAATGTGCGGATCAATGATCAAAAGTGTTGACTCCTCGGTTTTTTTCCATTATACCACACCCGGTGCCCGTAACGCAACAATATCGCGAAAGAAATCTCCCTCGACTATGAATCATATCGCGATTATACCCCTGTTATATCGCTTGTGATATAAAAGAATTATTTTATACAATGAGTTGTATAACCGTTTTCTGATCCTGCGATTGGGTGACCGGAATGGGGGGGCATCAAATAGATCGTTCGGGGAACAAACGTTCATGTGAATGTAGAATCTTGTTTGAGAAAAAAACACAGTCGCGGAAGTCCGGAAACGTTTTTCGGGGCGCCGGTACGTGATTTGATGCGTCCGGCGTTTTCATATACGGTTCAACGTCGTTTGAGATTTCCGAACTCAGAAAACTGTGTTTTTCAATTTCCGATCGAAGAAGCGTTTTCAAGGTTCTTGACCGTGCAATCATACGTCCGGGGTTCTGAAAAACGGTTTCACGATCTTTGATCAAATTGACCTGAATGATCTTCTGATGAAAATTTTGAAAAAGAAGCAATCGCGTTTTTCAAAGTCGTGCCACTATAATTCTATACGCGCAGATCTCAAAAACGTTTCTATGGATTGCCGGAAGTGTGAAATGCGTCGAATTATCAAAATTCTAAATCATAATTTAAGGCAGACGGAATTTGATCGGATAGAACCCGAAGGGACGCCTTGGTGGGTGAAGATCGTCAGCGGTATGCCGTGCAAGTT
>CAMJDE010000100.1 GCA_946404295.1 uncultured Clostridia bacterium
AACGGACGGTCGATCCCGAGCAGTTTCCCGTGCCGGCAGGCGCGCCGGATGATCCGGCGAAGGACGTAGCCGCGCCCTTCGTTCGACGGGATCACCCCGTCGGCGATCATGAACATCGCCGACTTGATGTGGTCGGTGCAGACGCGGATCGAGACGTCGTTCGCCGCATTCTGCCCGTAGGTCTTCCCCGCCGCCTGACACACGGCGTCGAGGATCCGGCGGTTGGTGTCCACCTCGAACATATTGTCGACCCCCTGCATCACGCAGGCGAGCCGCTCGAGTCCCATACCGGTATCGATGTTCTTCTGTTTCAGTTCGGTGTAGTTGCCGTTCCCGTCGTTATTGAACTGGGAAAAGACGTTGTTCCAGATCTCCATATACCGGTCGCAGTCGCAGCCGGGACGGCAGTCGGGAGAACCGCAGCCATACTTTTCGCCGCGGTCATAGTAGATCTCGGAGCAGGGACCGCAGGGACCTGAGCCGTGCTCCCAGAAGTTGTCGGCTTTGCCGAGTCTGGTGATGCGCTCGGCGGGCACGCCGATCACGTCGTGCCAGAGGTCGAACGCCTCCTGATCCCCCTCGTACACCGACGGCCAGAGCAGTTCTTCCGGGATCGCGAGCCAGTCGGGCGAGGTCAAAAACTCCCACGCCCACGAAATCGCCTCTCGCTTGAAGTAGTCCCCGAACGAGAAGTTGCCGAGCATCTCAAAAAAGGTGCCGTGCCGCGCCGTGTGTCCGACCCGCTCGAGATCGGGCGTGCGGATGCACTTCTGGCAGGTGGTCACCCGCCGTCTCGGGGGTTCCTCCTCGCCGGTAAAGAATTTTTTCATCGGCGCCATGCCCGAGTTGATGAGCAGCAGCGATTTGTCCCCGATCGGAACGAGCGGGAAACTCGGCAGGCGAAGATGCCCCTTCGATTCAAAGAAGGAGAGGTACTTCTCGCGAAGATCGTTAAGCGACGTCCATTTCATCTGTTTGTCTTTCTCCGGATTCTTCCGGTATCACGAATTTTTCCGATTATATATTATAAATCTCTCTCTTATTATTGTCAAGTCTTTGGGCGAGAAAACCGCGTTTTATGCGCCGCGACGCATAGAACGCGCGCTTTGCGGGAAGGGTAAAGGAAAACGAACGAGGAGATTTTTGCCGTGAACTTTGACCGCCGCCGCTATCTCGATCGGGTAAAGGAGCGCGAGAGGCGCTCGCCGCTCTTCAAAAACTGCTTTTTCGCCTTCACGTTCGGGGGCGGGATCTGCGCCCTCGGGCAACTCCTGCTCTCGCTCTACCTGTACGCCGGGCTGTCGGAGCGCGACGCGGGAACGCTGGTCACCGTGACGCTGATCTTCCTCTCCGCCGTGCTGACCGGGGTCGGGGCGTTCGATAACGTCGCGCGGGTGGCGGGCGCCGGAACGTTGGTGCCGGTGACCGGGTTCGCGAACGCCGTCGTCTCGCCCGCGCTCGACTGCAAGAGCGAGGGTCTGGTGATGGGGGTGGGTGCTAAAATCTTCGCGATCGCGGGGCCCGTGCTCCTCTTCGCGACGCTCTCGGGCGCCGTCTACGGCGTGGTTTACTACGTCGTCGGACTCTTTCTGTGAGGTGGATTATGCGTTCGATCATTCGCTTTGAAACGCCCGTTTCGATCTATGCCCACGCCTCCGCGGTGGGCGGGGCGGAAGCCGACGGACCGCTCGGCGCGCTCTTCGATTTTCACGACCCGACCGACCGCTTCGGCGCCGACACCTGGGAGAAGGGCGAGGAGTCGCTCTCCCGCGCCGTCCTGAATCTGGCGCTCTCCCGCGCGGGACAGAGCCAGGACGAGATCGACCTGCTCTTCTCGGGGGATCTGCAGAACCAATGCGTCGCCTCGTCCGCCGGGTGCGGCTCGATGGGGATCCCCTACTGCGGTTTGTACGGCGCCTGCTCGACCTCGTGCGAGGGGCTGTTGCTCGCTTCGCTCGCCCTCTCCGCTTCGCGCGAGACGCGGCGCGTCGCCGTGGTGACAACCTCGCACAACGCGGCGGCGGAACGGCAGTTCCGGCTCCCGCTGGAGTACGGCGGGCAGCGCACGCCGACCGCGCAATGGACCGCGACGGCGGGCGGCGCGTTCCTGCTCGCCCGCGCAAACGAACCGACCCTCGACCCCGTTGCCCCCCGGATCACGGCGGCGCTGGTGGGGCGCGCGCTCGACAGCGGGGTGAAGGACGGGGCGAATATGGGCGCGGCGATGGCGCCCGCCGCCGCCGATACGATCCTGCGCTTTTTCTCGCTGTCGGGCGAACGACCGTACGACTACGACCGGATCGTGACCGGGGATCTCGGCGCGGAGGGCTCCGCGCTGCTCGTCGAGCTGCTCCGCGAGAACGGGCTCAACCTCGCGGGACGGCACCGGGATTGCGGCGTTCTGCTCTTCGATCCCCTGAAAGCCGACGTGCACGCGGGCGGCTCGGGCTGCGGATGCTCCGCGTCGGTCCTCTCCGCCCTTTTTCTCCCCGCCCTCGAGCGCGGGGAGCTGCGCCGGATCCTGTTTCTCGCGACCGGCGCCCTGATGAGCCCGTCCAACCTGCTCCAGGGCGGCTCGATCCTCGGGATCGCGCCACTGGTCGTGCTGGAAGCGGGAAAACCGAAAAAAGGAGGAACAACCTGATGTTCGGCGCCCCTCTCGATTATCTGTTCGCGTTTCTTGTCGGCGGAACGGTCTGCCTCTTCGCGCAATTGCTGATCGACCTGACCAAACTCACCCCCGCGCGGATCCTCGTGATCTACGTCGTGCTCGGCGTGTTCCTCGGCGCCGTCGGGCTGTTCGAGCCGCTCGCGGATTTTGCCGGGTGCGGGATCACCGTCCCGCTCGTCGGGTTCGGCGGGAACGTCGCGCGCGGCGTGCGCGAAAGCGTCTCGGAGTCCGGGTTGATCGGCGCGCTCACCGGCGGGCTCTCCGCCGCCTCCGGCGGCACCGCCGCCGCCCTCTGCTTCGGCTACCTCGTCGCCCTCTTCTGCAACGCCCGCCCCAAGCGTCCGTGAGGGGGAGGAGAAGGCGACCGCGATGCGGTCGCGCGATATGTTCGGTCGCTTTGCTCCCGAACGCGATATGCTTCGCGCGATATGTTCCCCACGCTTCGTTCGGAGAACGCGATATGCCTCCCTGCGGTCGGCATGATAATAGACCAGGAGCAAAGCGGACGAAAAAAAGAAACGGCTATAGAGCCGTGTTGAGTTCCATTGCTTTTTGTCTATTTCACGCCGCGCGGCGATTATCGTCGCGCGGCATATCGCGTTTGAGGGCAAACAGCCCGAAAACATATCGCAATTGCCGCGGCGAACGCCGCGGCAATTATATCGCGTTGCGCCGTCGGCGCAACATATCGCGCGTTTGCCCCCCGGCAAACGCCTTCACACGTTCAGAACCATCCCGTCGTGTGCCGCGATCACTTCGATCGCGGGGGCGAGTTTGGCGGCGAGGGCTTCGACCTCGGAGAGCGGGTTGCGCGCGGGGTGGCGGTGCGAGATTACGAGGCGGGGGGCGCGGGTCTTGGCGAGGATCGCGACCGTCCCGGGTTCCGAGAGCCGCCCGTGCGCCGCCTCGGTCACGACGAGATCGACGGGGGTTTCGGTGGCGACGCGGGGATAATCCGACAAATCGCGCGACAGGTCCCCGGTAAACACGATCCGTTTCCCCTCGGCTTCGAGCAGGAACGCGTGGCTGTGCGGACAATGCTTGACCGGATAAGCGGTCACGCGGAGGATCCCGTCGTCGAAGACCGTCGCGCCCTCGGCGGGCGCGTCGGGGTAGACCGAAAAGCGCACGCGGTAGGGCGGCGGGTTCTCCGTGCGGTAGCGTTCGTGCCCGCGCGGGTCGCCGAAGAGAAAGACGTTCAAAGCCGAAAAGTCAATCCCCGCGGGGGCGAGGACCGGGACCGACACGTTCTCAAACCGTCCGAAATCCTCCATCGTAAAGGTGAACGGAGCGAGCCCGACGTAGTGATCCTGATGCGGGTGGGTAATGAAGATCCCGCGCAGACCGGAAAAAGGAATGTCGTAATTCTGCAGCAGCGTATCGATCGGCGCGCCGACGTCCACGATATAGTGCGCCCCGCCGACCGACACGACGGCGGACGAACAAAACGTATTCTTTTCGGTGATCCCGTGGCTGGTGCCGAGAAAGGTGACGACCATAAAACTCCTCCCGTCCGGGGCGCGGCGGCGCCCCTCTTCCGATAGGATAGCACAACCGGATCAAAAAAGCAACCCGTCCCAAAAAAAATGCGCCGCCCTATCCGGGCGGCGCCGTTGTTTTTTGCGGTCAATTGGTCTCGGTCTCGACCTTCGGCAGCGAATACCACTTCTCCATCGTCCGGTCGAGCAACTTCTGCTTCGCGGAAAGCGCCGACTCGTACTGCGACGCGATGTAGGACGCGCCCGCCTCGAAGTGCTGCTGCTTCATCAGTTTGTGCCAACGCGGCTCGTTGTTCATATCTTCGACCGTCTTGTCGCGGTCGTAGAGAACGCCGTCGTAGATAATGTCGAGCATCCGGTCGGTGCCCTGATTATAGGTCGTTGTCTTGTACTTGGTCACGAACATCAGGAATTGGTCGAGGATCGCGGGGGAGTGTTCGGTGCAGTACTGGACGTACGCCGAGAGCACCCGCGCCTTTCTCGGGTTGGCGTTGACGTTGATCGACCCCGCGTCGCCCTGATTGATGATGATGGTGTTATACGGTCTCCCCGCTTCGACCGTCGGGCAGGGGACGACCGAATAGAGGTCGTCCATCATCTGGAACACCTCGTCCTCGAGCGCGCCCAGCGTGCAGACGCCGGCAAAGAGCAGTTCGCTCGAGGCGAACTTGGTGTGGTGATACGCCGCGCCGGGTTTTTCCGGCGTATTGCCCGAGAAGGTGTAACTGGTCGACATGGACCCGGGTCCCGCGAACACCGTCGCCACCGCGTCGAAAATCGAATTGAGCACCGTCGGGTCTTCGGCGTACCGGATCCACTGTTTGTTGTTGTATTCGCTCTCCGGGTCGTCGATCGGATCCGCCGTGGTCAACTGTTCGCCCGAGGAGTAAATGAAACTTGCCGAGTGGATCCCGCCGTACTCGTCGGCGATGATCCCGAGCCGGTCGCGGATCGAGTCCTGCCCGTCTCCGTCGGTATCCTCCCAGATCGCCGCGCAGAATTTGGCGAGAACGTCGTAGGTCCATTTCCCCTCATCCACGAAGTCGAAGAAGCGCGTGGAGAGTTGCTCTCCGGCCTCGAGCGGGTCCCCGTCGTCGCCGATGATCGGCGCGGCGAGTTTGGCGGCGTTTTCGTCCATCATGGTCACGTTGAAGGGCAGCGCCGTCATCGCGCGCATCACGTCGAGGAAATAGTCGCCGCCGAGGATGTAGGCGCGATCGTTCGTAAAGGACATATTCTCCATCCACGTCTTGAGCCAACCTTCGCTCGCGAAGTCGAAGAAGCCGCCCGGGATCGACCAGATATCCTTGAAATTTGCGTTGAGCAGCGCCCGGTTCAGGTTATAGATCATATTGACGAAGAGGTCAGGCGCGTTCGAGGCGTTCCCCTTCACGACCAGGTCGATCTTGTCCGCCTGATCGTTGAAGCCCTCGTCCCAGAAAACGTAGGAGGTCGTCGTACCGAGCAGTTCGTCCGCCGCCTTGTTGCGATAGTAGATCATCTGCTGGATCGTGGGCGTCACGCCGTCCTCGACGGCGTCGGGTCCCTTCATGTAAATATCGTTTTTCGACGACTTTTCCGCCGATTTGGCGTTGCTGCACTCGATGGTCAACTGTCGGTCGCGCGCGGCGAGCGCCCGGATCTTCGGCGCGATCGTCTCCCACTTATCGGGTTCGGCGGTAGCGGTCGCGACGGTGGTCCCGGGCTCGCTCTGCGAGCCTCCGGGTTCGGTCGCCGTCGCTTCGGCGTCCGGAGAGGTCGTCGAAACGGGGGCGGTCTTGCCGCAGGCGGCGAGGGTCGGAACGAGGAGCGCCAGAAGAAGCAGAATCGAGATCAATCGTTTCATCTTGTTTCCCTTTCGCGTTGTTTGCGTTCGCCGCGTTTACTCGGCGGTCGGTTCGACCTTCGGGAGCGTGTACCACTTCGCCATCATCTTATCAAGCAGTTTCTGCTTGTTCGGACGGAAGGTTTCGTATTGCCGCGTGATATAATCGGCGCCCCCCAGGAAGTGCTCGTGTCTCATAAATCCGTGCCAGCGGTCGGCGCTGTTGCCGATCAGGTCGTCGACCGTCTTGTCGCGCACGAAGCGGATGGCGTCGTAAATGATGTCGAGCATCCGGTCGGTGCCCTGGTTGTAAGTCGTGGTCTTGTACTTGGTCACGATCTGCAGGAACTGTTCGCGGATCGCGGGCGAGTTCTCGGTGCAATGCTGGATGAACGCCGAAATCACCCGCGCCTTTCTCGGGTTGGCGTTGACGTTGATCGCGCCGGCGTCGCCGGTACTGTAAATGATCGTGTTATACTCTTTCGAGACGTCGGTCTTCGGGCAGGGAACGACCGAATAGAGGTCCTCCATCTGCTGGAACACTTCGTCCTCCAACGCGCCGAGCAGCTGCACGCCCGCAAAGAGCGTTTCGCCCGCGGCGAACTTGGTCTGGTGATAGGCGATGCCGGGCTTATCCGGCGTGTTGCCCGAGAAGGTGTAACTGGTCGAGAACGACCCGGGCCCCTCGAACACGCTTTTCACGGCTTCGAAGATGCGGTTCAGCCCCTCCGAGGTGTCGGCGTATTTGATCCACTGTTTGTTGTAATACTCGCTGTCCGGATCGGTGATCGGATACGCCTCGGTCAGCGTTTCGCCGGAGGAGTAGATGAAACTGCCCGCGCATTGTCCGCCGTCGCCGAACTCGTCGGCGATGATACCGAGGACGTCGCCCACCGAGTCCGCGCCGCTGCCGTCGCTGTCGACCCAGGTCGCCTCGCAGATC
>CAMJDE010000101.1 GCA_946404295.1 uncultured Clostridia bacterium
CGGCTGCTCGAGCCCAAGATCCGCGAGGGAACCGACGCCGAGCGCGCCGCCGCGGCGCGGGCGCTGACCATCGGGCTCGCGGCGCTGGAAGGACAGGAGATCAAGGATCTTTAATCGGTCCCGTCCGGCGGGGGAAGTTCGCTTTTCTTCCCGCCGAGAGCCGACAGTTCGACGGTCAGGACCGCCGTCAGGATGAGCGCGCATCCGAGTATCTCGGGCGCGTTCATTCTTTCACCGAGGAAAAGGATCCCGCCCAGCGCCCCGAAGACCGCCTCGAGCGACATCACGACGGCGGCGACCGCCGGCGGGGTCTTTGCCTGTCCGACGATCTGGAGGGTGTAGGCGACCCCGCAGGAGAGGATCCCGAGGAAGAGCAGCGGCGGGAGCGCCGAGACGATCGCCGACAGGGCGGGGCGTTCCGCGATGAAGAGCGGGGGCAGCCCGAGCGCGCCCGCGACAAGGAACTGGAGCATCGAGAGTCGGATCCCGTCGATCTCCCCGGCGAAGCGGTCGATCGAGAGGATCTGGAACGAGAATACGATCGAGCAGAGGAAGGCGAAAAGCGCCGGACGGTCGATCGCAAACGACGTCTCTTTCATCAGGGCGAAAAACGCCGCGGGCGAACCGACGTCGTCGGCGCCCGGCGTGATCCCGAGGACCGAGAGCGAGTAGGCGCCCGCCAGGGCGACCGCGACCCCGAGGATCACCGTCCACCCGATCCGACGGCGGAAAATCACCGCCGAAAACAGCGGGACGAACACGATATAGAGCGCGGTGAGCGCCGCGCTGATCCCCGCGTCGCCCTCCGAGAGCCCGAACTGCTGGAGCGTGGTGGCGACGAAGAGCAGCGCCCCGCAGACGGCGCCGGCGAGAAGGTCGGCGCGCGAAAACGGAACGGGACGGTAGGCGGGATCGCGCCGACGGCGGACGGCGTCGCGGGCAAGCGAGAAGAGAAAGAGGGTCAGCGCCCCGATGAAGAAACGGATCGCGTTGACCGAGAAGGGCGGCAGCGCCCGGCTCGCCTCCTTCTGCGCCGTGAACGCGAAGCCCCAGATCATCGAGGCGAGGGCGAGGATCAGCGAGCCGATCGGGGAATATTTGCGTTCGTTCACGGGTTCACCTCCCTGTCGGGCAAAAAATGAAGAAGAAAACGGCACCCTGAAACGAGTGCCGTTCTGGTGGAGACAACTGGACTCGAACCAGTGACCCCTTGCATGTCAAGCAAGTACTCTAACCAACTGAGCTATGCCTCCGAGGTTTCGATCGACGCGGCGGAAAGTCCGTGGTGGAGACAACAGGACTCGAACCTGTGACCCCTTGCATGTGAAGCAAGTGCTCTAACCGACTGAGCTATGCCTCCGCGTGACGGAGTATATTCTAACACACTCAAATCAAAAAAGCAAGAGTTTTTTTCATTTTTCGGAAAAAAGTTTAACGACCGCCGAAAAGGCGGCGAAAGGAGGGGACGCCGTGCGCTACGACAAAGAGACGCGGGCGATCGTGATCGCGGCGCCGGAGTTGGTCCGGCTGGCGCGGATCCGCAGGCGGACGCGTCCCCTGTCCGACGCCGCCCCGACGGACGGTGTGGAGAAGCGCGGCACCGAGACGATCTCCGACCTGTACGAGCGGGGCGGGCGGCGCTACCGCGTCACGGGGGAGGTCACGTTCGACGGCGACGACGTCGTTCTCCTCGTCCCGGTCCCGGAAAACGCCGGGGAACCCGACCCCGATCTGGTGCGGCAGACGCGCGGCGAGGGCTTTTGCCTCCTCGCGATGCTCCGGCGCGCCGGGCGATCCCGCGGCGCATTCCGCGCCGTCTACCTCTTCCCGTCGGGCGAGACGATCGAAAAACGCGAGACCCCGACGACGCACGACCTCGAACGGTTCTACGACCGACTGTTTGAGGCGGTCGAACGCGACGCCGCCGCCGAGATCGAACGGGTCGAGCGTCGGCTTCCCTCGATGGCGAAGGCGGTCTTTCCCTATCCCGCGGTGCGCGAGGGGCAGGGGGAGTTGATCTCGTCGGCGTACCGGGCGATCCGGGGCGGCTACACGCTCTACGCCTGCGCCCCGACCGGGATCGGGAAAACGGCGTCGGTCCTGTTTCCCGCCGTTCGCGCGATGGGCGAGGGGCATTGCGACAAGATCTTTTACCTGACGCCGAAGAATACCGCCGCCCTCGCCGCCCGCGACGCGGCGGAGCGGCTTGCCGAACACGGCGCGGTTCTGAAGTGCCTCATGCTCTCGGCGAAGGAACGGATCTGCCCGAAGGGGCTGGTCTGCCGCGAGGTCGGCGCGGAACGCTGCCCGCTTTCGCGCTCGGCGCCCGCCCGCGAGGACGACGCGGCGCGCGAATTGCTCGCCTTGGGGAAAACCGTCGTCGACCTGCCCCTGCTCCGCGAGACGGGCGAGAAGTACCGGGTCTGCCCCTACGAGCTCGCGCTCCGCTACGCGGAGTTCGCCGATCTCGTGATCTGCGACTATAACTACCTCTTCCACCCGCGCGTCGCGCTCCGACGGTTCTTCTCGGAGAAGGGGCGCTGGTGCTTCCTCTGCGACGAGGCGCACAACCTGATCGACCGGGCGCGCGAACTGTACTCCTGCGACCTGCCGCTCTCCTTTTTCGACGCGTTTGACCCCGCGGCGGAGAAAAACCCCGCCCTGAAAGCCGTTCTGACCTCTACCCGCGCGACTCTGCGCCGCATCCTTTCGGCGCTCGTCGCCGAGAACGTCGAGACCGACGGAGAGGGGCTCAAACGCGGGTTCTACCGCCAGAACGCCCTCCCCGAAGGGATCCTTGAGGGGTCGGCGAAGCTGCTCGACGCCGCGCTGTCGGTGATCGCGGAAAACAAACTGCCCCCCGATCTTCTCGCGGGACTGCGCGACGCTGCCTACGACCTTTCGGAGATCGTCGACAAATTGAGCCGCTATTCGTCGCGCTTCGTTTCGTTTATCACGCTGCGCGGCGACGCGCTCGCCTACCGCGCGCTCTGTCTCGACCCCTCGGAGATCGTTTCGTCGCGGCTCTCGCTCGGTTCGTGCGCCGTCCTGTTCTCGGCGACGATGACCCCGACCGCCTACTACCGCACCGTCCTCGGCGGGAGACCGACCGACGACGAACTCGATCTGCCCTCGCCCTTCGACCCGTCGCAGCTCGCGGTCGCGGTGCTCGACAGGATCGGAACGCGCTTCTCCGAGCGTGAAGAGACCCTGCGCGCCGTCGCCCGCGCGGTCCTTACGACCGTGAAGGCGAAGCCGGGGAACTACCTCGTCTTCTGCCCGTCGTTTTCCTACCTCGACCGGCTCGCGGAGGAGGTCGGCAGACTGGCGCCGGGGCTCGAGATCGCAAAGCAGGGGCGGCATATGGACCGCAAAGAGCGGCAGGCGTTCCTCGACCGCTTCTCGGAAGACAACCGCCGGGCGCTTCTCGGCTTTACCGTGATGGGCGGGATCTACGCCGAGGGGATCGACCTGACGGGACGGCGGCTGATCGGCGCGATCGTGATCGGCGTCGGGCTCCCGCAGCCGACCCCCGAGAACGAGGCGATCCGCGAATACTACGACGACGCGCTCGAGGCGGGGCGCGAATACGCCTACGTCTATCCCGGCATGAACCGCGTCCTGCAGGCGGCGGGGCGGGTCATCCGCACCGAAACCGACCGCGGGGTCGTGGTGCTGATCGACGACCGCCTCTCCGAGCCGCTCTACCGCCGTCTGATGCCCAACCACTGGCGGGGGCTGAAATACGTCGGGGATCTCCCGTCGCTCTCGCACTTGCTGTCGCGCTTCTGGGGCGCGGGCGGGAAGGACGGCGCCGAATAGCCCGAAAAACTGCGCGAAAAGACAGGTTTGCGCTTGCTTTTTCGCGTCCGAATTGCTATAATATCCTTGACGATAAAGAAGCCGTCCCTTTGGGACGGGAACGGAGGCAACCATGAAACGGGTACTGGTCACGATGCAGGAGGGCGGAACGAGACGTTCGTTCTTCACCGACGAGGTGCGCGCGTACCTCGACAACCATTTTGAGATGGTTTACAACGAAACGGGAAAGAAGATGACGCGGGAGGATCTGAAACCGATCCTGCCCGAGTTCGACGCCGTGATGACCGGGTGGGGAAGCGAGTTCTACGACGCCGATCTGCTCGGGGAGAACCCGCGCTTAAAACTGATCGCCCACACGGGCGGCACGGTCGGCAACCTGCTCGACGCGTCGGTCTACGACGTCGGGGTGCGCGTCCTGACCGAGAATCAGATCTACGCCGAGTCGGTGGCGGAGGGGACGATCGCCTTTCTGCTGGCGGCGCAGCGGAGCATCCCCGACTACGTCCGGATCGTCCGCGAGGGCGGCTGGAAGGACGACTATAACCCCTTCGGCTCGTGGATCTCGCTGATGGACGCGAAGGTGGGGCTGGTCGGCTTCGGCACCATCACCCGCTACCTGATCCCGCTGCTCCACGCCTTCCGCTGCGACATCCGGCTCTTCTCGCACCACGCCCCCGACGAGGAGTACCGCGCTAAATACGGGATCACGATGATGGAACTCGACGACCTCTTCGCCGAATGCGATATCGTGTCGATCCACTCGGCGCTGAACGCCGAGAACCGGGCGCTGGTCGGCGCGGAACAACTCTCGAAGATGAAGGACGGCGCGCTGCTCCTGAACACCTCGCGCGGCGCCGTGATCGAGGAAGCGGCCCTGCTCGACGAGGCGAAAAAACAGCGCATCCGCATCATGCTCGACGTGTTCCACCAGGAACCCCTCGCGCCCGACAGCCCGCTGCGCACCCTCCCGAACGTCTACTGCATCCCGCACATGGGCGGCCCGACGATGGATCGCCGGGGCTACGGCACGATGGAACTGGCGAAGCAGATGGTCCGCTTCTTCGACGGCGAGACCGATCTGCCGCTTGAGATCAGCCGGGCGGCGTCCGCGCGTATGACCAAAATGTAAGGAGAATCACCGTGAAAACGACCCTCGGTTTCAGTACGATCGCCTGCCCCGATCTTCCGTGGCGGGAGATCCTCGACGTCGGCGCGGCGGCGGGAATGAAAGCCGTCGAGATCCGCCTTGACCGCGAGGATCGCGTTTTCGGGCTCCCCGACGCCGAACTGCCCGAACTCAAAGCGGCGCTCGACGCCCGCGGCATGGTCGCGTCGGACGTCGGAACGGGGTTGGCGCTGACCGACTACCGCCCGGGGCTCGACGAAAAACTGGCGCCCGCGTTCGAGCGGGCGGACGCGATCGGCGCGAAGGGCGTCCGCGTCTTTCTCGGGCACTCGGCGCTCCGCGTGCCGGAGGGCAAGACCGAGAACGAGGAGGGGATCGTCCGCGCGGTCGCCGAGATCGCGCGGGTCGCGAAACGCTATTCCGCCGACCTCTGGCTTGAAACGCACGGCACCTACTCGCGGGCGCGCGACCTGATGCGCGTGATCGACGCGGCGGGGGGCGACGGGGTGTCGGTGATCTGGGATATTTTCCACTCCTACGAACTCGGCGAGAGCGTCGCGGAGTCCGACGCGATCTTAAAGAACAGAACCGTCCACGTCCATATCAAGGACGGCGTGCGTAAGAAGGACGACCCCGACGGCGCGATGACCTACACCAAGGTCGGAGAGGGCGAGGTCCCGCTCCGCGAGGCGCTCGCGCTGCTCGACGCGCGCGGGTACGCCGGCGTGCTGTCGCTTGAATGGGAAAATATGTGGAGACCCGAACTGCGGAGCGTTTTTCCCGATCTCGCGTCGTGTCTTGCCGCGTACAAGGCGTACTTTGCCGAATTGACAAATAAGTAAAAATGATATACAATAGTGGCGCGGGTGCAAAAATGCCCGCGCCGCTTTTGAAAAAACGAGAGGGGGGATCGCGACGGAAAACGGGGAATACCGTTTCTTCGGTTGGGAGACGGCGGACGTGAGGGACGCCCGGGGACTGACCCCCCGCGACTACTACGACCTTCTGTCGCGGGTCTGGTGTATCGAGACCTGCGCGCCGCGGCTGCGCCCCGGGTGGTCGGACGAGAACAAGACGCTCGGACAATGCACGATCACGGCGTTCCTGTTGCAGGATATTTACGGCGGAAAGGTTTACGGCGTGCCGCTCCCCGACGGGAACTACCATTGTTTCAACGCCGTCGGCGGACGCGTCTTCGACCTGACGAGCGAACAGTTCGACGAGCGGCTCGACTATACGAACCGCCCCGAACAGTTCCGGGAGGTCCACTTTAAAAAAGAGGAAAAACGGCTTCGCTACGAACTGCTGAAAAAGAAATTGGCGGCGCTCCTGCCGCCCGACAAAAACGAGGGGAGAAACGAAAAAATGGAAGAACAAATCGTTACGATCACGGTGAAAACCAAGGGCGAAAAGTGCGAGATGAAGGACGAGGAGATCCGCGACTGGTACGCGTCTCACGTCGCCAAACTTTTCAACCCCGCCTACGGTACGCCCGAGATCAAAGTCGAACTCGAGCGGATCGAAAAGTGAGAGCCGGAGGGGAGCCGAATGGAATACCGCGTATTGAACGGGATCGGCTATCTGCGGCTTGACCGGGGCGACGAGGTGATCGCGTCGGTCGTCGAACTCTGCCGCCGCGAGGGGTTCGCTGCGGCGACCTTCTCGGGGCTGGGCGGCTGCGACCGCGCCGAGATCAAGACCTTTGACCCCGAGACGAGAACCTACGGGAGCAAAACGCTCTCGGGGATGCTCGAACTCGTCTCGCTCTGGGGCGACGTGACGGGCGACGGGAACGGGGGACTTGCCCAGCATACGCACGCCCTGTTCTGCTACGTCGAAAACGGCGAACACAAGACCGTCGGCGGGCATCTCGGAGAGGCGCGGGTGCTGGTCACCGCCGAGATCGAGGTGCGCCCGGTCGTCGGGGGGGCGATCGGCAGAAAAGCCGATCCCACCTGGGGAACGAAGGT
>CAMJDE010000102.1 GCA_946404295.1 uncultured Clostridia bacterium
CAGACCGAAAAACGACCGAGCAACCGCTCGGTCGTTTTTGCTTGCTTTACCGCGTCGCCCCAGTCGCCGTCGCATAGTCGCCCGGCGCGCGCGTCGTGCCGCGCTTCCCGTACTCCTTGCTTTGGGCGACACCGCTTCGCGAAAACGCCCCACCGGGGCGTTTTCGCTCGCTAACCCCAGTTCAGCAAGCGCTGATCTACGATCAGACCGAAAAACGACCGAGCAACCGCTCGGTCGTTTTTTTGTCGCGCGTTCCGCGCGAGTCGATATATTGCCCTGCGGGCAATTCTATATGCGCTCGCTTCGCTCGCGCGAGAAAAGGACCGCGGTTCCCCCTTCGCTGTCTCTCCGCGCGGTTTTTTCGGGTTCGGCGTATGAAACGGCGCGGAATGGAAAAGAATAGGAGCAAATCACACGCCGAAAGGACGAAACAATGAAACAGAAATACCGTCTGCTCCTTCTTCTCTCCGTTTGCATCCTCTGCCTTGCCGCTTTGCCCGTCTGCGCCGCGCGTCTCGGCGGCGGGGTCGCCTGTCTCGCCGCCGCCGAACCGATGATCAAAAGCGGGATCTCGGGCGAACCGCTCGCCTTCTCGCCCGCCGATTTCCGTCAGGCGGTCGGGCTCTCCCACGTCGGGGCGATCACCGTCACCGAACTGCCCGACAGCGCGACCGGAACGCTGAAACTCTCGGGGTTCCGGGTCAAGGAGGGCGAGACGATCCCCGAAGGGTCGCTCTCTTCCCTGACCTTCACCGCCGCGACGCCGCTGGTGTCCGAGAGTTCGTTCCGGTTCAGAACCGAGAACGGTTCGGGGGTTGAGATGACCTGCCGCATCCGCCTGACCGACGAATTCAACCGCGCGCCGAGCGTGGGGGCGATCCCCGAAAACCGGCTCTCGGTCGCGGCGCAAAGCGGGATCCGCGCCTTCGGGACGCTCGCGTCAAACGATCCCGAGGGGGACGCCGTCTCGTATCTTCTGGTGTCGGCGCCCGAGCACGGCTCCGTGATCCTGACCGATCCCGCGTCGGGCGCGTTCTGCTACACGCCGAAGGACGGCTACACCGGGACGGACAAATTCCGCTACGTCGCGCGCGACGAGTACGGCAACTATTCCTCGATCGCGACGGTCTCGGTCACGGTGAAGGATCGCGCGTCGACGGTCGTGTTCGACGATATGGTCGGCACGCCGCGCGAGGGCGACGCCCTGATCGCCGCGGCGGCGGGGATCATGCAGGGGCGGATCGCGGGCGACCGTCGGCTCTTCGATCCCGCGGGGAGCGTATCGAAATCCGATTTCGTCGTGATGGCGATGAAGGCGGCGGGGATCGCCCCGCGCGCGGGGCTGTCGCCCACCTTTTTCGACAACGACGAAGAGATCCCCGCCGAGGTCCGGGGGTATCTCGCCACGGCGCAGCGGATGGGGATCGTCGTCGGGGTTTTCGGCGAAAACGGACTGACCTTCGACTGCGACGCGCCCATCACGGCGGCGGAGGCGGCGACGGTCGTCTACCGCACGCTGGGGCTTGAGGGCGCGTCGGTCCCGGTCGGGGTGGACGGAACGCTCTCCGGCGTCCCGGTCGGGGCGCGCGCGGCGGTCGCATCGCTTGACGCCGCGGGGTTGCTCGACGGGATCGCCCGCGCCGCGCTTTCCGGAAAAACGCCGCTCACCCGGGCGGACGCCGCTTCGCTTGTCGCGGGGATCGTCCGACGGGTGGAGAACGCCGTAAAATAATTTTGCCGCGCACCTCGGAGTCGGGGTGCGCGGCAAGTTTTTTGCGATCGTCAGACGATCGGGGACGATTCGGCGGGGGTTTGGTCGCTTTCGGGGGTCGGATCGGGGAGGGACGGGCGTTTGGGGTGACAGCCGAGCATCGTGATCGGCTGATGCAGCACGCCGATCTCAAGCTCGTTTTTGCCCTCGGCGTACTCGCCGTCGAGCGAGAAGGGCGCGTCGCCCGCGGGAAAACGCATCGTGACCTTCGACGCGCGGAGGAAGGTGATCTGCTCGCTGTCGTAGGGCTTCCCTTTCCGGAGGGCGCGCAGGCAGCGCGAGAGTTGGCGCGGGGTCTTGGGCGGGCGGATCAGCATCACTTCAAACCGTCCGTCCGCGAAATCCACCTCGGCGGGATTGAGCCGGAGCACGCCGCCGAACGAGGTGGAATTACTGAAACTGCCGAAAATGAACTTGTCCGAGACGGTCGTGCCGTCCTCGGTCACGATCTCCGCCTTGACCGGGTGGATATGCACGACCTCGCGGATGCCGTGCAGGATGTAGGCGAGATGTCCGATCGCGTTCTTAAGTTTCTGCGGCGCGGAGTAGGACGTGCGGGTGAAGATGCCGAAACTGGCGACGTAGGTGAAAAAGCGGTCGGCGTAGGTGCCGACGTCGAGTTTCATCGGCGGCTCGGAGAGGATCTGTTTCGCCGCCCGCATCGGTTTGTACGGAATACCGAGACTGCGGGCGAAATCGTTGGTGCTGCCCGCCGGGATATAGCCGACGGAAACGTCCCTGCCCGATGCGATCACGCCCGAGATGACCTCGTTCAGGGTACCGTCGCCCCCGACGCAGAGGATCATATCAAAATCGGTCGCCGTTTCGACAAACGCGCGTCCGTCGCCGCGCGAGGCGGTGACGTGGTCGGTGACCGAATAGCCGTTTTCGTCGAAATAGCGGTGCAGTTTGGGCAGAGCGCGCAATCCCTTCCGCCGTCCGGCGCAGGGATTCACGACGATCAGACAGCGTTTTCTTTTCTCTTGGTTTTGGTCAAGCATACGCGTTCCCTCCAAGCGGTTCAGGTGGGGGCGGTCGTTAAAAAGCCGGGAAAACCGGGATCAAAGAGTGTCGAGCAATCCCGTCGCCATACCGAGCGTCACAAGGATCGCGCCGAGCAGCGCGTCGACGTTCACACACTCGTCCTGCTGGTGTTCCCCGCCGTGACCCGGGCGCATTTTGAGGATCGGGTAGCCGGGGAGCGAGGTGCCGGTGCTGAAGGCGTTTTTCAGATGGCGGGCGTAGGTGCCGCCGGCGCTGTAATAAGGCGCGGCGTTCCGGTCGCCCGTAAGGGCGCGGTAGGTCGCGAGGACGGTTTTCGCCGCCGGTTCGTTTTCGGGCAGGCGGAAGCCCTCGTCGTTCTCGATCGAAACGAGATCGAAGCCGACCCGGGCGAGGGTCTTGTCGATCTGCTCCTCGACCTTTTTCGCGGGAACGGCGGTGCCGTAGCGGAAATCGAAGGAGAGGACGAGCCTCCCCCCGTCGGTCGAAACGACGCCGTTGACCGTCGTGACGGGTCCGAAATACGGATCCTCGCAGACGAGGTCGAAGGGCTCGCCGTGCACGCCCGAAAGCAGATCCGCCGCGCGCGTTAAAACCGCGCGGTCGCAGTCCCCGAGTTCGGGGAGCGAGAGCAGAAGGTCGCAAGCGCGCGCTGCCGCGTTGACGGAGCCGTCGGGGATGCTGGCGTGGGCGGTGATCCCGGTCGCCGTCAGCGTCGGGACGCCGTTCTCCTCGGCAAACGAGAAGTCGGCTTTTCCCCGGATCGCCTCCGGCAGGGCGCGGGCAAGCGGACTGTCGGGCTTGATCCCGATCTTGACGCGATCGAGCACGACGTTGAAGGCGAGTCCGCCCTCAAAGGACAGGATATCCGAAATGCGCTCGCGCGAGCGGGCGTAGAAGCGGCAGATCCCCTTCTCGCCGAGTGAGACGGGATATTCGTTGTCGGGGACGAGCGAGAAGTCGGGCATCGGGTTCTCGCGCACGAACGCCTCGATATCCTCCATTCCGGTCTCCTCGGCGGCGCCGAGGAACACGACGAACTTACCCTTGACGGGAAGAGACAGGTCGCGGACGGCGCGCAGCAGATAGAGCGAGATTACGACCGCCGCCTTGTTGTCGACGCTTCCCCGTCCGACGATACAGCCGTCGATCTCTTGGGGCTCAAACGGCGGGCAGTAGTCCCAGCCGTCGCCCACGGGGACGACGTCGGTGTGTCCGAAGAGCCCGACCGTGTGCGCGCCCTCGCCATAGGCGGCGACGCCGTAGTAGTTGCCCTCGCTTGCGTGGGCTTCAAACCCGTTTTCGCGGAAGAGCACGATCGCCTCGTTCAGTCCGTCGAGGCACGCCCGTCCGAAGGGGGCGCCCGGCAGGGCGTCCGAGCGGATAGAGGGGACCCGGATCAGGCGTTTCAGGTCGCGCGCGATCTCGTCGCGGTGAAGGGCAAGGTAGTCGCGGACGCGCGCGGCGGTTTGTTTGTCGAATTGCATAGCGGTTCCTCCAATCAGTAGAACGTCGCGACCTCGCGCTCGGGCGCGATCGCCTTTTCACGCGCAACGGGGATCAGAACGGGTCCCTTCCCGCCGTAGAGTTTGCAGTTCTCAAAGACGATCTTCGCCGTGATGATCTGCCAGTCGCGGGTGACGTACTTCTCCGCGTCGTCCGCCTTCACGGCGAGGGCGCGGTAGGTGATATCGTTGACGCAGCAGGTCATCACGTGCCGTCCGATCGCGTAGATCCCCCGGGGTAATTGGTTATCGCGGGCGATGATCCCCTTGAAACGAACGGTTTTTCCGATATACTTCTTCGTATCCTCGGTGAGGTCGCGGTACCAGATCGCGTAGTCCTCGTCCTTGATCTCGATCACGGGGGCGTTGATATCGAAGGGCAAGGGATCCTCGATCTGATCGCTTTCGAGCCGCCCGTCGGTATATTCGTAGAGGATTTGCGCGCCCCGGCTGATCGCCCGGACGATCTTGTGCAGTTCCATCACGTCCCTGCCGGGCGCCATCCGGTTGAACAGGACCACCTCGGCGCTCGTCATTTTGTCGACCGTCTGCTGACGCATATTCGCGTTGAAAGACAGGAAGGTGGTCGCGTCGGCGATCATGATCTCCTGACAGATGAACCACCCCTCGGGCAGGGCGTTGTAGAGCAGGTCGATCTGCCACATCCCGTTGTATTCGACCATCACGCGCTCGGCGCCCGCGCGCTTCTGCGCGGCGGAGAGTCGGTCGGGGGTCAGCCACGAGGGATCGTCGACGGTCTGCACGACCACGTTCGAGAGGTCTGCTTCGTCCTTCTTCTTATTCGGATTGGGCGAGGTATCGTACTCCTCCTCGCCCTCCTCGCAGACGACGAGCAGGATCTTGCCGCCGTCGTTGAAACGCTTGTCGCAGAGGGTCTCGCGGATGAACTTGGTCTTCCCGGCTTCGAGAAACCCGGTGAAGAGGTAAACGGGCATTTCCACGGTTGAATCCTCCCGTCAGACCCCGAAGAGCGCGGCGATCGCGGCTTCGTTCAGGTTGGAGCCGATCACGCAGAGCCGCCCGGTCACGTCGGCGCTCCCCTCGCGGACGTCGATCCCGTCGGGAACGAAGTCGAAGTGGTACCAGACGCCCTCGCCCGGAACGATGCCCTTTGCGCGCAGGATCACGCCGTAGGACGAACTGTCCTCGTCGAAGGCGGTCAGGATACTCTCCAGTTCCGCGCGGGTGAACTTTTTGGTCGTCTCGACGCCCCAACTGGTGAAGACCTCGTCGGCGTCGTGCCCGTGATGATGATGGTGGTGATGCCCGCAGGAGCAATGCTCGTCGTCGTCATCATCGTCGTCATCATCGTCGTCGTCATCGTCGTGGTGGTGTCCGCAGGAGCACTCCCCGTTCTCGTCGTGGTGATGGTGATGCTCGTGCTCGTCGTCGGCATCATCGTCGTCGTCATCGTCGTGGTGATGTCCGCAGGAGCACTCCTCCCCGTCGTCGTGGTGATGGTGATGGTGGTGATGCTCCTCCGCCTCCTCGGCAAGTCGTTTCAGTTCGTCGGCGAGCGTGTCCGCGCCCTCGATCGCCGAGAGGATCGCCGCGCCGTCGAGTTCCGACCACGGGGTCGTCACGATCGTGCAGGCGGGGTTGTGCTCGCGGATAATCGACACGCACTCGGCAAGTTTCTCCGCGCTCGTCTTGTCGGTATGCGAGAGGATGATCGTCCCGGCGTGGGTGATCTGATCGCCGAAGAACTCGCCGAAGTTCTTCATATACATCGTGCACTTTCCGGCGTCCACGACCGTGGTGAACGAGTTGAGTTTCGCCGTCTCGGACGTCACGCCCTCGACGGCGCGGATGACGTCGGAGAGTTTGCCGACCCCCGACGGCTCGATCAGGATGCGGTCGGGCGCAAGTTCGGTCAGCACCTTTTCGAGCGCGCGCCCGAAATCGCCGACGAGACTGCAGCAGATGCAGCCCGAGTTCATTTCGGTGATCTCGATCCCGGCGTCCTTCATAAAGCCGCCGTCGATGCCGATCTCGCCGAATTCGTTCTCGATCAGGACGAGTTTTTCGCCCTTGAACGCCTCTTTGATGAGTTTTTTGATGAGCGTCGTTTTCCCCGCGCCGAGAAAGCCCGAGAATACGTCGATTTTGGTCAAGTGAAACACTCCCTTTCGCCCCTGTTTTCTTACAGGGCATATTTTTACGTATATATTATATACCTCTTTTTCTCCCTTGTCAACAACGAAAACCGCGTTTGTTGCGTTCGTATCATTCTCAAAAACTCTCCCGCACCGGCGCGTAAGGACAAGGCGGGCAGTGGGCGACGCACACGGCGCGTCGCAGTTATAAAGATATGAGACCCCTTCTGGGTCGTTATGATTTTGCCGCTCTGCGGCAAAAGTTCGGAGTGGAGCGCGCCGTTTTCGGCGCGCTCCACGTTCGGTAATATCCTCTCCCCCACCCGCGCCGGCGCGTAAGGACAAGGCGGGCACAGGCAGTAAGCGTTGGGGGTTCCAGTGCATCCGCGCGTCGTCCTTTCCCCTAACTGCGCCAGCGTGTAAGGACGAGGCGCGCGCAGGTGCG
>CAMJDE010000103.1 GCA_946404295.1 uncultured Clostridia bacterium
CTCCTGGGTTCGAGAGGCACCGAGTGAACGCCAATACCCCCCGCCCCGCGCAAGGCGGGGCGGGGGTACTGGTGGCACAAGACTACAATTGCTCGAACCTGAAGAAGTCTGAAAAACCCTTTGCTTCGCGCCGGAAATCTCTTTTTCGATCTTCTGTACGTATTTGGGATTTACCTTGATATGTTCGGGATTCTCCGTAAAATTGAAGTTGATAACAATCCTGTCCTCGTACAGAATGATCTCTCGGATAAAAGTGTTGACAATCAGTTTCCTGACTCTGACGTCGGCGGTATCGTCGAACACGCATTTGCTTAAAAACTGGACGATCTCTTTTGGCGTCTGGAGCGCATAATTGCGGTTTTTCTCTTTTTCAATCTCGCAATTAAGTTGCGTAATTTCAACTTCGAGTTCCGTCAACCTGCTTTTTGTCGCCTCGGTAATAATCCCTTGCTCGATTGCCTTGATCATATTGGTCTGCGCTTTCACAGCGTCGGCACGTTTTTTCTCAAGGTGCTTCAGCGTCACGTTTTCAGCAGTTCCCTTTTTGTGTATTGCATAAATCTCCTCCGCTATCTCCTGAACGGTTTTGGCGCTCTCGAATACCCGCATCGTCGAGCTGATCACAACGTCTTCGAGCCATTGTTTCTGAACGGGCTTCATTTCGCACGGCGCTTTTTTCTTCTGGCGAGACTGGCAGAGATAGTAATAATGAACAGCGCCGGTGTGAGAGGTCCCGCTGTACCCGATCATCTTTTGTTTGCAATCGCCGCAGATCAATTTCCCGGAAAGGATAAAATCGAAGATCTCTTTCTTCCGGCTGGGAGCGATTTTGTTTTCTTCATTGATCGCGTTGACCTTCTCCCATAAATCGTCGGAGATGATACGGGGAAAGATGCTGGTGTAGATCTGTCCCTGTCTCTCGACGACGCCGGTGTACTTTTTATCGTGCAAAATGTGATAGAGATATCGGTGCTCGAACGGTTCGCCGTTTCTCCGACGGTAGCCGCGTTCGTTAAAAACCTTGATAATACCGTGTGCCCGATACCCCTGCGAGTACATTAAAAACGCTTCCTTTATAATGGTGCTCTCGTACTCGTTGACAACGTATTTTTTGTCGATAATATCGTAGCCGTAAATCGAGTGTCCACCAGTTGCGTTCCCTTTTCGCCAGCTCTCTTTCAATCCGCGAACGACTTTTTGAGTAAGCTCTTCCGAGTAATATTGATTGAAGCCCTCGAGTATGGTTTCCATCATTCTTCCCTCGGGGGTATCGGTCAGGTTTTCCATAGCCGACAAGATCACGACGCCGTTATCCCGCAGTGCCTTTTTGTGAATGACCGATTCAAACTTGTTTCGGGAAAAACGGTCGAGTTTGTAAACGAGAATATACTGCCATTGTTTGTTCGCGCTGTCTTTCAGCATTTTCTGAAAAGCGGCGCGATTGTCGTTGGTACCGGTCATCGCCCTGTCGATATAGGTGTCGACGATCAGAATATCGTGCATTTTGGCGTAATCCTGACAAACCCGGATCTGCCCTTCAATCGATTGCTCCGTCTGGCTATCGCAACTGTAACGGGCATAGATAACTGCTGTTTTCATCCATCTGTTCTCCTATTTCTTTTTTTATCTTTCGACGGATACTTCGTTATCCGATTTTGGCGAAGCAGTCAAGGGAAAACGAAAAAGAATTGGATCGCGTCTTTCTTTTTGACGTTGTTTCAATTGTTTTTCGCCTTGACTGCGCCGACGGAATCGGATAAACTATCCGCCGAGAAAGAAAAAAGCCGAATATCTTTTTTCTTATCGAAATTGACGATATATGACCAACTCGAAGTTTTTCTTCGACTTGGATTGCGATACTGTTCCCGGAAAGGGGGTGAACCTTTGAGTACAGGAACAACAAAAAAAGCAAAAAGCAAAAAAGATCGGGAGGTCATTCTTACAGGGAAACCGTGTCTTGACAGTCTTTCTCAAAGCGAGCGAAAACTGTTTCTTTCGACGTTGTTGGAAATCATGATCGAGATGCGAGAAGAAAAAGATCGTCGTACAAACAAGAGAGACAAATAAGATATTTTTTCAAAAAAACTGATTTCCCTCTTGACAAACGCTTTTCCTCTTGCTATAATTGGAAACGTAAGCGGAACAGATGTTCCACATAGGGGGCGGATATGAGACACAAGGATCAAGCCACGTTTGAGAAAATAGAGAAATTCGTCAACGATTTTTCCGATCGATACGATTTTTCGCCGACGATGGCCGAAATAGCGGATGCAATCGGGATCGGCAAAACGACGGTTTATCGGTATTTGTCGCAAATGAAGAAAGACGGCGTGGTTGATTACTCCGGTTTCCGTAACGTCAAGACAACGAAAACCAACATTCAATCCGTACGTATTCCCGTTCTCGGCGCGATTGCCTGCGGTATCCCGAAGTTTGCGGAAGAAAACATCGAGGAATACGTAAAACTGCCCGTTTCCTTATTCGGTCAAGGTGACTACTTTATTCTTCGGGCTGTCGGCGATTCTATGATCGGGGCAAGCATCGAGGACGGAGATCTTGTTTTAATAAGGAAGCAAGATTACGCAAACGAGGGACAGATCGTAGTCGCGCTGATCAACAATGACGCGACGCTCAAACGGTTCTATCCCGAACCGAAGAAGCATCGCGTCAGACTCCATCCCGAGAACCCGGAGATGGACGATATCATTACCAAGGACTGTGAGATTCAAGGCGTCGCGGTCAAAGTATTCAAAGATCTGAAGTAAAAAGGTGAACGCCCACCCAAAACCGCTTTTGAAATAAACCATGGGGAGCATCCTGTTTCAAAGGAGGTGTCGTCGGTGGGAGAAGGCAAATCCTTTTACGTATGCTGTTCGATTTGCAGCAGACCGATCGCCCGGTCAAAACGTTGCGACGGTATCGAGATAACCTGCTCGAAATGCGGAAGTCGATTGCGAATTGTCGTAGATCCGAGTTCGCGGGTATCGGTCGAAATAGTAAAGGATAAAATGTTCGAAAAACTTAATAACTCTGTTGCGCCTAGAAACGTTGGACTCGGCTTGAACCGTTAGGATCGTCGCACGTGACAGTTAAAGTCTGCTATGGGATTGGAATTGGCTGAGAATCAATAGGCTTCCGGCAGATAGGTTATCCAGCAAGGGATAAGTCTATCTGTCGGCTTTTTTATAAACCCGTCAAGGTAGGATTTGTCCTGCTCTTGACGGGCTTTTTGTTTTTCAAAAAAGTTTTTCAAATCTTTTTTCCAAGTCGAAATTTTCCTTCGAGTTAGAGTTTTAGAATACAGGCGAAAACGCAAAGAAAGGAGGTGACAATCGGATATGGCAGCGGCGGAAAGACGTCAGGCAATTCTTGAGGCGTTATGCGTTCGCCGACATGAAACGCGGGAAAACCTCGCGCGAGAGTTCGGCGTAACCAAACGTACTATTGAAAGCGACGTAGTAATCTTGTCGCTTGCATATCCGATCTACACAACGCAGGGTACGGGCGGCGGTATTCACGTAATGGACGGTTTCTATTTAAGTAAAAGACAGTTGAACGATAAGGAAATCGCTTTTTTGGAGAAACTGCTCCCTGCTCTTTCCGGCGAGGATAGAAGAACTATGCTCGGAATCATTCAAACCATAAAAGGAGGTAAAGGAATTGTACAGCACTAAAGTTTCGGTTGCGACCGGATTTTTGAACGCTTATCGGACGCGCGATTTTATCGTCGAGCAGGACGTCAGAATTCAGTTCGATTGCTTGGACGGCAATTCAATCGTCAGTCACGATAAATATTACCGTCGTACGCCGAAACTGGATGAAGACTATGAACGGCTTTTCCGCAGACGGATCAACGTAGACGGAAAGCGTTTTCCGACTTCAATGTACACAAGAGAGTACATTGAGGACGCGGAATCATTCCCCATCGGGTAACCCGGACGCATTTAATTGAAACCGACTGAATCGCGCGGTGCCTTGCAAGCAAGAGTGGCCACTCGCCGTAAGATCGTCGCACGAAACACAACGTTTCAGATCACGCGCCCGTTACCATATTACAACTGAATATGCTGAGCTACCGGCAACACGGGCAAAAGCCATTCAAAAAAACAAAACAAAAAACAGGAGGAAAAAGAAAAATGGCGAAGAAAGAAAACCCCACTACCCCGGCCGCGAACGGCGGCAAGTACAACCAGCGTCGGTGGTCCGTCCCGTCCAAGCGGGCGAAGGGCTACGCGGCGGATCGCAAGGCGAAGGTCCACACCTACGGCAAGAAGGAAGGCGCCGAGCTGACCGACTTCGAGGCGGGCATCCGTTCCGGCTACCTGCAGTGTCAGGGCGACCACGCCGGTCTGTACAAGTACAAGAAGGCGATCTCCGAGGGCAAGTCCAAACAGGAAGCCGCTCGGATCTCGCGCGAAAAGTCCAAGAAGTGAGAGAAAGGAGGTGTAACAGATGGCTAACAAGATCTTTGTTGAGAAGGAAGCCTACGAGAAGGACGGCAAGACCTATTTCGGTTACTGCGTTCGCGGTACGGTTCGCGGCAAGGATGTGAGGGTTGCGGTTATCCCGCCCGATTTCGGGGGGTATCGCGTTCTGGACATCGTTTACGGGGACGCTATGGAAGCGGAACTCGTTGCGAAGCCGTTCGAGATCCGTGACGATAAGACCAAGCGAGTCGTTCGCGGCAATACCTATGCGGTGCGTACCGTGGAAGACAACGGCACGATCTACGAGTGCGCGATCAAGCCGGCGAAGCCTTCGGACAAGTCCCTGCTCGAGATGCTCATGCGTTGACAGAAAGGGGAAAACTGAATGTACGAATATCGTGAAAAGAACCACGTGGCGAGGGGTATCATCGCGGGCATCCTCGTCTTCGTGATCCTCGTCCTCGCCGCCGGCGCCGGTGCGTTCTTCTATAAGAAGTACCATACCGACGACGAGACGGAAAAGACGCCTGCTGTCACGACCGGAACGGTTGTCGACGAAACCGGGGCGATCCTGAACGACGGCGAGATCCACGGCATGCCGGAAACCATCATGTTCGCGGTGCCGCATCTGTTGAGAGACGTCGAAGGCGACGACGAGATCGAACCGTTCAACGCGATCATTCGGGCAAACGTTAACCCGGTGAACGCAGACAATCCGGAAGTGGACTGGTCCGCCGAGTTCGTCAATCCGAATTCGGCTTTCGCAAGTGCGAATGATCTCTCGGACTTCCTTACGATCACGCCGACCTACGACGGCTCGCTCGTTGCGCGTATCACCTGTGAAGCGCCGTTCGGAGAACAGATCCGGATCACCGTGACGTCGAGGGACAACGAGAACGCTACCGTTTCGTGCCTTGTGGACTACAAGCAGCAGTTTCTCGGTTACAATCTGTCGTTCTCGCAAAAAGGTCATTCTGCGGTTATGACCGTGAACAACTCGAATCATACCGGCGTTTTATGCGCGGATTTCGGTAACGAATGGGATATTTCTATTCGTTGTACTTATGTGAAATCCGAAGTGTACACCGTCGCGGTGCTTGACAGCGAAATCCAAGCGCCGGTGTATCAGCTGGCGTTCAAGCCCGAACTTGCGGCTGCTTTGAACAACGTGAAGTCCGGCGCCGGGACTCCCCCCTCGTGCTACTCGAGCGGACAGGGCAACGGCACCACGAATCTGTTCAACGAAGAGTGGGCGGAAAACTATACTTCTGCCGAACGCGGTGTGCTTGCCAATGCGATTCGTGCGAATACTGCCGGTTCGGTCTATCTCGATCTGAACGATTCCAACGGTAATCGGATGGTCCGGTACACGATCTCCATCAATACCGACGATCTCTACGTCGGCGTTGAGAGTCTGTCTTTGAGCCCGAATGCTCTGGTGTTCGCTAACGGCGCGACCTACTCGATCACCTACAAACGCGCCGGGTATGAGGACGAGCCCGATCTGTTTGCGAACGGTTCCGAGTACGCACAGAGTCAGCAGACCAACGGGAACTATCCGACGACCTACAAGAACGGCACGGCAGTCTCGGTCAGCGATCTGAAATCGTCCTTCTCGGGTACCGGTGCAAATGCCGAGTCCTATACGTTCGACGGCTGGTATTGGGACACCGAAATGGAGACTCCGTTCGAGGGTACGATCCCGGACGACATGGTCGGCAACATCACGCTCTACGCGGATATTACCGTCAACAATTCTCACAATTAAGACAGGGGGGTGATTTGAAATGTTCCTGAAAAATGAACGGATCAGATGGATCGCGGTTCTCGTGGCGTTCGCGTTTCTGTTTGCGGGCGTTACCGTTTCGCTCTGCCTCTCGATCAACAACAAAACCTCGTCCGAAAAGACGGATGAAGTTGCGGAAAACGGCGAAAGTGCGCTTGATGTCACTGTGGTCGAAGAGTGCGGCGTTCAGCTGCTGGCGTCTTCGGAAGGAACCAGAGGCTGGGTCGATTCGGCTTTTGAAAAGCGGCTGGTCGCTACCGTCGTTCCCTACGACGCTCCGAATAAGAACGTCGACTGGAGTGCTGCATGGGCGCCGGGTTCTACGCGGGCAAACCAGAACGTCAGCGAGTACCTGACCGTCACTCCGAGCGAAGACGGCTCTCCGATTGCATTCGTCAGATGCATGAAGTCGTTTGAGGGCGATAACATTATCGTCACGGTCACCACCCGCGCCGGCGGCTTTCACGCCACTTGTCAGGTGGAGTATAAGGGGATTCCCCAATCTCTGACGATCGACACTACCGGCAAGACGATTCGGCACGATTCGGCTTGGGGCGTGGATATGGTGGAACTCACTTGCGGAGATACCT
>CAMJDE010000104.1 GCA_946404295.1 uncultured Clostridia bacterium
TACGTCGTCAACAACATCGACAACGCGGTGGAAAACGGGTGGATCGTTCCGTTCTATCAGCCGGTCGTCTGGTCGGATACGAAAGAGGTCTGCGGCTGCGAGGTGCTCGCCCGCTGGATGGACCCGACCTACGGGCAGCTCTTCCCGAACGAGTTTATCCCCGTGCTCGAGGAATATCGCCTGATCCACAAACTCGACCGCGCGATCTTCGAGTTCGCCTGCCGCGATCTGCGCGCGTCGCTTGACGCGGGCAAACCGGTCGTGCCGGTGTCGCTCAACTTCTCGCGGCTCGACTTCGAACTGATGGACGCCGTCGGGGAACTCGACGAACTGGTGAAAAAGTACGGTCTCTCGAAGGATCTGATCCACGTCGAGGTGACCGAGAGCGCCCTGACCGACAGTATGACGAAACTGACCGAGGCGACCAACCGCATCAAGGAACTCGGCTACTCGCTCTGGCTCGACGATTTCGGCAGCGGGTATTCGTCCCTGAACGTCCTGAAGGACTATCAGTTCGACGTCATCAAACTCGATATGCGGTTCCTCTCGAACCTCGAAAACAGCGAAAAGGCGCAGATCCTGATCGACTGCATCGTCAAGATGGCGAACCGGATCCATATGCTCACCCTGACCGAGGGCGTCGAGACGAAGGTGCAGGCGGAGTTCCTGAACCGGGTCGGCTGCGACCGCCTGCAGGGGTACCTGTTCGGCAAACCGATCCCGAAAGAGGCGCTCTACGACCGCATCGAAAAGGGCGAACTCACCGTCTCGGCAAAGCAATTGTAACCGCAAAAACATCCGAAAAAGCGACGCGCGGCGGAGCGATCCGCCGCGCCTGTTTTCTCCCGTAAAACGGGGAATTTTCAAGACCGCCCCCGCCGTCCGTTTTGCCCAACTTTTTACAAAATTTCCCGATTTTTGTTTGATAAATAAATATTTATGCTTGACAATCCTTTATGCAGATGATAATATAATATTAAGGACGTCTATGCATTTTTTGCATCTTCGGAAAACCGCACGTCGGGGGATTGAGTAGTTCGAATGAATTTGCTGATTTTGGGCGCCGGCGGATACGGTCGGCTGGTCAGGGAACTGGCGCGGGACGCGTTCTCGACCGTTGCGTTCCTGGACGACGCTTCGGACGCGGCGATCGGACCGCTGTCCGCTTACCGGGACTTCAAGGATCGGTATCCGAACGCGTTCGTGGCGATCGGTAACAACGAGCTCCGGATGAAATGGATCGCCAACCTTGAAGCGGCGGGGTTCCGCCTTCCGTCGATCGTCTCCCCCCGGGCGTACGTCGCTCCATCCGCCGTGATCGGAGAGGCGTGCTGCGTCGAGCCGACGGCGGTCGTGCACACCGCGGCGACGCTGGGCAAGGGGTGCCTCGTTTCCGCCGGGGCGGTCGTCAACCACGACGCGCGGATCCTGCCCGGGTGCCACGTCGATTGCAACGCCGTGATCGGCGCCGGGGTTGTCGTTCCCGAGAAAACCAAGGTCCTTTACGGGCAGATCGTAGAAGCGGAAAAATAACGTTAACTCAAGGCGGCTTGCTGAATATGAAAAAGAAACCGTTTTACTCGTTTTTCAAGAGATGTTTCGATCTCTTTTGTTCTCTTATTGCAATTCTCGTTTTCGCCCTTCCCATGCTGATCGTCGCGATCGCGATCAAACTCGACAGCAAGGGTCCGGTCCTGTTTAAGCAAAAGCGTATCGGTCGCAAGAAAAAGACCTTTACCATCCTCAAATTCAGGTCTATGTACATAGACACGGATCCCAATTCGCCCACCCATCAGTTAGGAAATGCCAAGTCGCATATCACTAAGGTGGGTCGTTTTATTCGTAAGACCTCGATCGACGAACTGCCGCAGCTTTTCAATATCTTCGCCGGACAGATGAGTTTTGTCGGACCCCGCCCCGCCCTGTGGAATCAGGACGACCTGATCGCCGAGCGCGACAAGTACCACGCCAACGACGTCAAGGTCGGGCTGACCGGGCTTGCCCAGATCAGCGGGCGCGACGAACTCGAGATCCCCGTCAAAGCCAAACTCGACGGCGACTACGTAGAAAAGCGCGGCTTTTTCTACGATATCGGGCTGATCTTCAAAACCGTCTTCAGCGTCTTTAAACACGAAGGCGTCGTCGAAGGCGGCACGGGAGAGATGGAGAAACGGGAAGAGGAAGGGGTCCATAGCTGAGTTGCAAACCTTTTTAACAGCTTTTGGGATAACAAGGACGGCTTTTTATGACGATTGATCAAAGCACGGCGGAGAGACAAACGAAAAGGATTCTCTTTGTTGCAAATGTTGCGAAAGAACACATAATTAAGTTCCACATTCCAACCATTAAAATGTTGAGCGAGATGGGATGGATAGTGGATGTCGCGTGTTCTGGGGACGATGACGTTCCTTACTGTCATCATCAGTTTAAAACATGTTGGAAAAGGTCGCCGTTTTCGTTCAAAACCGTGAAGGGGATCAAACAACTCAAGAGGATTATAAATGCAAATCAGTATGATGTAATTTATTGTCATACTCCGGTTGGCGGCTTGATTGGAAGATTGGCCGCTAAACGCGCAAGGAAACGCGGAACTAAAGTGGTGTATTTTGTACACGGATTCCATTTTTATAAAGGTGCGCCGATACACAATTGGCTTTTTTATTATCCGATAGAGCGCTACCTTGCTCGTTTCACTGACAAAATGATTACGATTAATCCCGAAGACGAAAAAAATGCAAAACAATTATTGCGATGTAATAATGTGATCCGTGTAAACGGAATGGGGATTGATGTTGACTTTTTTAGATCAATTGATAAGGCGCAATTACGAAAGAGCGTTAGAACCGAACTGAAGATTCCGGAAGATGCGTGGGTTTTGATCTATTTGGCAGAATTGAGTCCCAATAAGAACCAAAAGATGCTGGTTGATGCATTTGAAAAAGTTCATCAGTATCATCATAATAGTTGTTTGATTCTTGCGGGAGTTGATCATTACGATGGTAAAATTCAACGATATGTTGAAGAAAAGGGGTTGAAAGACAACTTTCGTTATTTGGGGTGGCGCTCGGACAAAGAAGCGCTATATGCGGCCGCCGATATATGTACTCCCACAAGCATAAGGGAAGGGTTTGGATTAAATTTAGTGGAGGCAATGGCTGTAGGGTTGCCAATAGTAGCCACAAAAAACCGGGGTCACGAAACTATTATAAAAAACAGCATCAACGGTTTCTTAGTAGATATCAATGACTATAACTCTATGGCGACAATTGTCATAGATTCTTTAAGCAAACACATTATATTCAAACAAGAAGATTTGGACAAATATGACACTCAAAAAATAACTAAAAGGATCCTTGAATATGTCACTGAGTAGGGTTTATTTTCCTAAAAAAACCAAGCCAATCCTGTCCTTTTCTTTGTTGGTTACTGCGATTAATGTTGTTTTCCTGATTGTTGGAATTGTTCATTGCCCGCAGAGTGATTATGACATTATGATTGTGTTGCCAGCAGCATTCACAGTGTTGTTTGAAGTTGTGAGAACAAGAATTGTTTTGACAGAACCTGGCATTTTTATGCTTAATCTTATCAGCTTTATGCGTTTTTCCGTAACACCAACAGTTTTAATCGTTTTAAACAAACTGAATGCGTTTGTCACAACCAAAGATTATCTTGTACCAGCTGTTCTTATAATGCTTTTTGAAATGGCATTCGTTTATATAACCATCCTGTTATATCATCCACAATTAAAAAAAACTAATATTAGTGTTTCAAACAAAACCAACAGCCTGATCATTCCAAAAATCTTAATTGCTTTTACAGTTATCATATTGTCTGTCATAAATAAAACTTCTATTGGGACGCTCTCAATATTCGGAGAAGCAAAAGTGTCCCAAGATTTTTCTTTAGGTTCGCAATCCGGATTAGTGACCATGATATGGCAAGCATCGTGTGCTTTGCTTTTTTCCTTTTTAATATTCGATATTTCCCAAACAAAAAAACGAACAGGGAAAGTCGTTATCAGTTTGTTGCTGTCGATCTTATATCTTTGGGTTATTTATACTGGTCAAGCAACAATATCAAGATGGTATACCATTGTAACGTTTATTGCAATTGCTTTTTGGCTTGTAAAACTATATCCAAAGAATAAAAAAGCCATATTTATTTATATGGGCATTCCTGTTGTAGTAATACTCTTTATAGCCACCGTTATTAAAAACACAAGTGATGGTTTTGGAGGGAGCATAAAAGAGACCTTGAATTCTATATTTTCTCCAACGAATCTTGATACGTATTTTGCAGGGCCATCTAATGTTAACGCCGCAATAGCTGTAAAAGAAAGCGGCAAATTAACTATTCGTAGTTGTTTTTATGATCTTTTTAATAATTTTCCTATTTTAAATCATTATGTTGCAAGGGAAAACGCTTCAGTTCATATTTTTAATAGTTTTCTAAATAGAAATGATCAAATAATACCTTTGGTGGGCCAATCCTTTGGATGGTTTGGATATTTATTTAGCCCGTTGTTATCCGTCTTCTCGGTTGTGTTGACAAAAAAATGCGATTTAAGATTTAGACATTCTTCAAATATCAAGGCTTTTTTGTTCGCCTTTACTGGGATCTGGTGTTCAACGATGATGATATTAAATGTAACGATATGGATTTCATGGTTGTATTCGAGAATTATACCGGCGTTTATTTTCTTTGGGGTTTATCATATGTTTTGTTTTAGAAAAGAACGAACAAAAACAAGTATTCAGGTCGCCAAAGAGTTGTGAAAAGGCTCGCTGCCGTCGCAAAACCATTCTTCTTTCCCCAAAAGAAAGACACAAGCGAACAGCTCTAGAAAAACATTTAGAACTAAAATTATAGATAGGGAAGTGTTAATCTTGTAGGCTGATCTTGCGTACATTGGGAGAACTATGTTTTTGAGTATTTGTCATCCAACTTATTGAGAGCGGAGAGATAATGGAGAAAATTTCTGTAATAATGGGGCTCTATAATTGCTCCGAAACGCTTCCGAAGGCTATCGAATCAATTCTTCATCAATCATATACCAATTGGGAACTGATTATGTGCGATGACGGTTCGAATGACAACACTTTTGCAGTAGCAAGTGCTTACGCAGAGCAGTATCCGGGGAAGATATTTGTTATACGACATCAGCAGAATGAACATCTTTCAGCATCTCTAAACGATTGTTTGAAAAAAGCAACCGGATATTATGTGGCAAGAATGGATGCGGACGATGTGTCGGATCCGATGCGATTTGAAACGCAAGTATCTTTTTTAAAACAAAATCCGGAAATAAGTTTGGTCGGTACAGCAATGCAATTATTTGATGCTGACAAAAAACTGAACGTTATCAAACAGCCCCAGTACCCGGACAAGTACTATTTAAAGAACAGAACCCCTTTTTTTCATCCAACCATAATGACCTATAAAAGGGTTCTTGAAGACCTTGGAGGCTATACCGTATCAAAAAGAACAATCAGAGGGCAAGATTACGATTTGTGGTTTAGGTTTTATGCTAAAGGGTATACAGGAGCAAATCTTCAGGAACCATTGTACTATTTCAAGTCTGATTTAGGCGCATATAAGAGAAGAACAGCAAAAGCCCGATTTAATACTGTCAGGACTATGTATATTGGCTATAAGTCGTTGCATTATCCTTGGTATTGGTATTTCATTCCCTTGAAAGAGTTGCTTAAAATATTAATTCCCTCGCGTCTGATTTTTTTGATAAAAAAAAGGCGTAAACCTAACTGAGGTTGATTTGACACATTTGAGCACCGCCCATTTTTTGATTAGCTGAATTAACAGATTACTTGTTAGGAAAAAACAAATGAACACTTCAAAAACATATGTGGGTGTTACAGGGTATTTTGGAACCGGTTCATCTGCTGTAATCGATTTGCTCAAAGAATATAATTGTGTGGAGATTGCTTCTCCGGTAAACGGCGATTATGAACACATGGCGTTTTATTCACAAGGGGCATTGTATGATCTCGCGGCGATCTTGTTGGACAAAAACAGTAGCGTTTATTGTTCTGATATGGCGGTAAACGAGTTTGTGGCGGCCGCTCAGAGACTTAGCAATAATGATTTTGGATGGTTCGGTTCCTACAAGAAACATTATGGAGACCAGTATTTAAACAACGTGTATGAATTTGTTGGAAAAATCAGCAGTCGAAGAGAACGTCAAAGCGCGGCACATATAAAAAAAACATTGTTTTCTCCTATAAAGGCGTTATTACAAATTGCGGCAAAAGTTGTTTACAGACGTCCAATTACCAAGTTTGGAAGAAAGTTCATTTACGACAACAACCCGTTTTATTTTGCTAGACCAACCAAAGAAGAATTTTGTCGCGCGGCTAAAGTGTATACAGCAAATTATTTGCAAATGTGCGAAAAAGATAAGCAAATTAGTGTTTTTGATCATTTGGTTTGGCCTCAACAGTGTAATTCAATAGATGATTTCTTTCCAGATTCATTGAAATTGATTATTGTAGACAGAGACCCCCGGGATTTGTTTCTTTTAAACAAGTATTATTGGTGTAAGCCCCCCGTTTCAACAACCGCTCCGTACTATCCAACGGATCCTTTGTCCTTTGCAAATGAATGGAAAAGAACGTTGGTTAACAATCTTGAAGGACAAACGAATCCGTCCAGAGTTCTCTTCCTGCATTTTGAGGATTTGATATATGATTATGAAAGCGCGCTAAGAAAAATAGAAAGTTTTCTAGGCGT
>CAMJDE010000105.1 GCA_946404295.1 uncultured Clostridia bacterium
ATCTCGGTGATGACGACGTCGGCGTCGGAATGTTTGCCGACGTTGTAGACGAACTTCTTGATCTCGTTCGTGACGTGCGGGATCACCTGCACCGTCGAGCCGAGATATTCGCCGCGCCGTTCCTTGTTCAGGACGTTCCAGTAGACCTTGCCGGTCGTGAGGTTGGAATACTTGTTCAGATCCTCGTCGATGAAGCGCTCGTAGTGCCCGAGGTCGAGGTCGGTCTCGGCGCCGTCCTCGGTCACGTAGACCTCGCCGTGCTGATACGGGCTCATGGTGCCGGGGTCGACGTTGATGTAGGGATCGAGTTTCTGCGCCGCGACCTTCAGCCCGCGCGATTTGAGCAGCCGTCCGAGCGACGCGGCGGTGATCCCCTTACCGAGCCCCGAAACGACGCCTCCCGTCACGAAAATATACTTTGTCATCTGTCTCTGTCTCCTCTCTCGTTTATTCCCACTCTACGGTTGCCGGCGGCTTCGACGTAATATCGTAAACCACCCGGTTGACGGTTTTCACCTCGTTTGTGATCCGGCGGCTTGCCGCCTCCAGTACGTCGAACGGGATCCGCGTCCAGTCGGCGGTCATAAAGTCGTCGGTCGTGACGGCGCGGAGCGCGACGACGTGTCCGTAGGTCCTTGCGTCCCCCATCACCCCGACGCTTTCGGTGTCGGTCAGAACGGCGAAATACTGGCTCGGGCGAACGCCCGCTTTTTCGAGTTCACAGCGGAAGATCGCGTCGGCGTCGCGAAGCACGTCCGCCCTCTCCCGCGTGATCTCCCCGATGATCCGCACGGCAAGTCCGGGACCCGGGAAGGGTTGGCGCGAAACCAGCGATTCGGGCAGCCCCAGTTTCCGTCCGACCTCGCGCACCTCGTCCTTGAACAGGTCGCGGAGCGGTTCGACGATCCCCCGGAACCGCATCACCGACGGCAGCCCGCCGACGTTGTGATGGCTCTTGATGGTGGCGGCGTCGCCCTTGCCGCTCTCGACGACGTCGGGATAGATGGTTCCCTGTACGAGAATATCGGGGGTGCCGATCTTCTCGCGCACGTCTTCAAAGACCCGGATGAACTCCTCGCCGATGATCTTGCGCTTCTGTTCGGGTTCCCTGACCCCCGCGAGTTTCGAGAGGAACCGATCCGCGGCGTCGACGCGGAGAAAGCGCATCCCGAACCCGCCCGAAAAGACCTTCTCGACCCCGTCGCCCTCGCCCTTGCGGAGCAGACCGTGATCGACGAACACGCAGGTCAGCCGATCCCCGACCGCCCGGTGGATCAGCGCCGCCGCGACCGCCGAATCGACCCCGCCCGAGAGGGCGCACAGCACCGTTTTGCCGGCAAGTTCGGTTTCGTACCGCTTGACCGTCCGTTCGATGAAATCCTCCATCTTCCAGTCGCCCGCACACCCGCAGACCGAAAAGAGGAAGTTGCAGAGGATCGTCGTCCCGTACTCGCTGTGCGTCACCTCGGGGTGGAACTGCACGCCCCAGATCTTCCGTTTCCCGTCCGCCATCGCGGCAGAGGGGCAGGCGTCGGTCGACGCGACCGTTTCGAAACCCGCGGGAAGGGTCGACACGTAATCGGTGTGGCTCATCCAGACGACGCTCTTTTCGGGTACGCCCTCAAAGAGGACGCCCGGCTTGACCGTGACGGTCGTCTTGCCGTACTCGCTCCCGCTTGCGGCGGGTCCGATCACGCCGCCCGCGAGGTACGCGATCAGCTGATGCCCGTAGCAGATCCCGAGGATCGGGACCCCGAGCGAGAGGATCGCGGGATCGAAATGCGGCGACGCGGGGTCGTAGACGCTGTTCGGTCCGCCGGTAAAAATGATTCCTTTGTATCCCTCCCGACGGATCTCGTCGAGGGTCACGCGGTTATACGCCTTGATCTCGGCGTAGACCCGCTGTTCTCGCACGCGGCGGGCGATCAGTTGATCGTACTGCCCGCCGAAATCGAGCACCAGTATCTTTTCCATTTCGTCGTCTCCTTTGACCGTCTTTATTCGTTTTCCGCGACGGGGATCATCGGGTCGAACGCCGGCATCGGTTTCAGTTTGAACCGATTGGCTTTATGCAGGCGGTCGATCTTTTCCTTCGTTTCGGGATCGTCGATCTTGCCCGTCCGGATGTAGCGGTCGAGTTCGGCGTAGGTGAACCCGAGGTTCTCCTCGTCGGTCTTACCCGACAGCCCGTCGATCGGCGTCTTCTCCACCAGATCCTCCGGCAGACCGAGCACGCGCCCGACCGCCTTGACCTCCCCAACGGTCAGGCGGGACAGCGGACTGAAATCCCCCGCGCCGTCGCCGTACCGGGTCGCGTAGCCGACCCAGTCCTCCGAAAGGTTGCAGGTGTTCGCCACCCGCCCGTTCATGCTCTGCCCGACGGCGTAGAGCGTCGCCATCCGGATCCGTGCGGGCAGGTTGATTTCTCCCTGCCGGGAGAGCTCGATGGGAAGGTTCTTTTTGAGTCCCTCCACGGCGTCCCGGATATTGACGACGCAGTGCCGGATCCCGAGATGGGCGACCAGTTTCTTCGCGGCGTCGATATCGCTCTGCACGCCGCAGGGCATCAGCACCCCGATCACCCTCTCGCCCCCGAGCGCCTCTTTACAGAGGGCGGCGACCGTCGAACTGTCCTTGCCGCCCGAGATCCCGACGATCGCGTTGCAGCCCTCGCCGTTCTCCCGGAAGAAGTCGCGGATCCACCCTACGCACTCGTTTTTGACTCTTTCGCAATCGAACGCCGTCATTTTCCTAACTTCTTTTCGAGGCGCCCCATAATCTCTTTGTACGCGTCCTCGACCCCGCCGAGATCGCGGCGGAAACGGTCCTTGTCGAGTTTTTCCTTCGTCACGCTGTCCCAGAGGCGGCAGGTGTCGGGGCTGATCTCGTCGGCGAGCACGACCGTACCGTCAGAGAGCCGCCCGAACTCGAGTTTGAAATCGACCAGAGTCACGCCGCAGTCGCGCCAGAACGCCGACAGCACCTCGTTGACCTTGAAGGAATACCGTTCGATCGTATCGAGTTCGGCTTCGGTCGCAAGCCCGAGCGCCAGCGCGTGATAGCGGTTCAGGAGCGGGTCGCCGAGCGCGTCGTTCTTGTACGAATACTCGATCGTCGGGCTCTTGAAAACGATCCCTTCCTCGACCCCGTAGCGTTTGGCGAACGACCCCGCCGAGATATTCCGCACGATCACCTCGAGCGGCACGATCGAAACGCGCTTGACCAGCGTTTCGCGCTCCGAGAGTTCCTCGACGAGGTGAGTCGGAACCCCCTCTCGTTCGAGCAGTTTCATCAGCCGGTTGCTCATTCGGTTGTTGATGACGCCCTTCCCCGCGATGGTCCCCTTTTTCAGCCCGTTGAACGCCGTCGCGTCGTCCTTGTAGGAGACGATCAGTTTTTCGGGGTCGTCGGTCTTGAAGACCTTCTTCGCCTTTCCTTCGTAGAGTTGTTCTTTTTTCTCCATTGTCTTTGCCTCTCTTTTCGTATTTTTATTTTCCGCTGTCGCCGTAGTTGGACAGCACTCTGGCGGACGGGTCGTTCACGTCGCAGCCGCGCCACGACTTGTTCGGCATCCAGAACCCGGGGATCATCTCCGCCTGTCCCGGATAGTGCTTCTCAAAGAGTTCGCGGTAGAGGAGCGACTCCTTGGTAAAAGGCTGCGCGTAGTCGTACTTTTTCCGGCGCTCTTCGTACTCTTCGTCGGTGTAAAGCGTCTCGGCGTACTCTTTCAGATCGTCGACCATCGAGTGTCCGACCGCGTCGGAGAACGCCGCCTTCTCGCGCCAGAGGATCGGGTCGGGCAGATACCCGAGCCCCTCGAAGGCGTGCCGCAGCAGGTACTTGCCCTTGCCGTAGCGGTTCATCTTCATGGCGGGGTCGAGCGCCATCACGTACCGGACGAAATCGAGGTCGCCGAACGGTACCCGCGCCTCGAGCGAGTTGACCGAGATACAGCGATCGGCGCGCAGAACGTCGTAGGCGTGCAGTTCCCGGATCCGCTTTTCGGCTTCACTCTGGAACGCCGCGGCGTCGGGGGCGAAATCGGTGTACTTGTAGCCGAAGAGTTCGTCCGAGATCTCCCCCGTCAGCAGCACCCGGATATCGGTCGTCTCGTGAATCGCTTTGCAGACGAGGTACATCCCCATACTCGCCCGGACCGTCGTGATGTCGAAGGTGCCGAGCAGTTCGACCACCTTTTCAAGCGAGGCGAGCACCTCGTCCCGCGTCATATAGACCTCGGTGTGATCCGACCCGATGAAGTCGGCGACCTGCCGCGCGTATTTGAGGTCAATCGCGTCCCTCTCCATACCGATCGCGAAGGTCTTGATGGGGCGGTCGGAGAGCCGCGCCGCGATCGCGCAGACGAGCGAACTGTCAAGCCCGCCGGAGAGCAGGAACCCGACCTTGGCGTCGGCGATCATCCGCTTTTCGACCCCGGCGATCAGTTTTTTTCGGATGTTTTCGCACGCCGTTTCGAGATCGTCGCGGCAGATCGCGTCCACCCCGGCGGGATCGGCGTAGCGGACGAAGCGCCCGCCCTTGTAGTAGTGCCCCGGAGGGAACGGCAGGACCTTTTTCGAGAGTCCGACGAGGTTCTTCGCTTCGCTCGCGAAGAGGATCGTACCCTTTTCGTCATAGCCGTAGTAGAGCGGGCGGATCCCGATCGGGTCGCGGGCGGCGATCCATTCGTCGCTTCTGCCGTCGTGGATCACGCAGGCAAACTCGGCGTCGAGTTTTTCAAAGAGGTCGACCCCGTACTCGAAATACATCGGAAGCAGGATCTCGCAGTCGCTGTCGCTCTTAAAGGTATACCCTTTCGCAATCAGTTTCGCGCGCTCGCGCGTAAAAGAATAAAGCTCGCCGTTGCACACGGCGGCGCAGCCGTTCAGGGTGAACGGCTGCATCCCCGCGGGGGTCAGCCCCATGATCGAGAGACGGTGAAAAGCCATAAGCCCCTTCCCCGCCTCGATCACGCGGCTGTCGTCGGGCCCGCGCGACTTGGTTTTTTGAAACGCTCTTTCAAACGCGGAGCGGTCGGGGACCGCCCCGCAATAACCGAATATCGAACACATAGTTTACTCCACGTCCTGCAGGGCGTCGTATCCTTCCTCTCCGGTTCTGACCTTCACGACGTTCTCCACGTCGTAGACGAAGATCTTGCCGTCGCCGATATGCCCGGTGTAAAGCACCTTTTTCGCGGTCTCGATCACGTGCCGCACCGGCACTTTGCTGACCACGATATCCACCTGTATTTTGGGCAGAAGGGTGGCTTCGACCGGAACGCCGCGGTAGTATTCGGGCTGTCCCTTCTGCGCCCCGCAGCCGAGGACGTGCGAGACCGTCATCCCGGTGATGCCGATCCCCATCATCGCGCTTTTCAGTGCCTCGAAACGCGGTTCCTTGCAGATGATCTCGATCTTGGTGAACTTCGGCGACCCGTCGTCGAAGGTCGGCACCCGTTTCACGGGGATCGCCTCCGCTTCCGGGGCGTCTCCCGTCACGGCGACGGCGCCCGCAAAGCCGTAATCCAGACTCTCCACGGCGGGGACGAAATCGGCGTACGCCGAGGGAAGCCCGTGTTCGGTTCTGTCAAGCCCCTTGATCTCCTCTTCCGTCGAGACGCGGAGACCCACCGCCCGCTTGATGACGAAAAAGGTCAGGGTCATCAAAGCCGCCGTCCAGCCGAGGATGGCGACGATGCCGAGCGCCTGCACGCCGAGCAGACGGAAACTGCCGGTATAGAACAGACCCTTGAGCCCGGCGGGCGCGTCGGGGTTGGCAAGCAGCCCGACGGCGATCGTGCCCCAGATCCCGTTTGCGAAATGGACGCCGACGGCGCCGACCGGATCGTCGATATGCAGTTTCAGGTCGAGAAACTCAACCACGACCACCACGAGAATGCCCGAGACCACCCCGACGACGATCGCGCCGACGGTGTCGAGCGCGTCGCAGCCCGCCGTGATCCCGACCAGCCCCGCGAGCGAGGCGTTCAGGCACATCGAGACGTCGGGTTTGCCGTTCTTGATCCAGGTAAAGATCATCGTGACGCAGGTCGCCACGGCGGGCGCGACCGTCGTCGTGACGAAGATCGAGGCGAGCGAATCGCCGTCCCACGCCGCCGCGCCGTTGAAGCCGTACCAACCGAACCAGAGGATGAAGCAGCCGAGCGCGCCGAGGGTCACGGCGTGACCCGGGATCGCGTTGACCTTGGTCACTTTCCCCGCTTTGTCCTTCACGTATTTGCCGAGGCGGGGACCCACCATGATCGCGCCGATCAGGGCGGCGGTGCCGCCGACCGAATGGATCGCGGCGGAACCGGCGAAATCGTGGAAGCCGAGTTTGACGAGCCAGCCCGCCTCGTTCCAGACCCAGCCCGCCTCGATCGGATAGACGAAGAGCGAAATGACGCCCGAATAGATGCAGTAGGAGAGGAACTTGGTCCGCTCCGCCATCGAGCCCGAGACGATGGTCGCCGCCGTCGCGCAGAACACGAGGTTAAAAACGAACGAGGGCGCGTTTCCGTCGCGTAGGAAGCCGCCGAAGTCGGTTAAGATCTTCAGATTCGGAACCCCGATGAACCCGAGAACGTAGTCCTCCGCCATCATCAGGGAAAAGCCCAGCAGAACGAAGACCACCGTCCCGATGCAGAAGTCCATCAGGTTCTTCATGATGATATTGCCGGCGTTCTTGGCGCGGGTAAACCCGGTCTCGACCATCGCGAACCCC
>CAMJDE010000106.1 GCA_946404295.1 uncultured Clostridia bacterium
CTCCGTTGACGCCGAAGGGCTCCGGACGCTGCGGGAACTCGGGATCAGAACCGAGATCGACCTGCGCGTCGGACACGACGGCGACCAGGGCTTTCCCCCGGAAGGGGAAACCGAAAGCGTGCTCGGCGCGGGCGTTCGCTATCTGCGTTGCCCGATCCTGCTCGGACCCGAAAACTACTTAAACAGTATCGACTCGCTGCGCACGATCTTCGGGACCCTCGCCGATCCCGAAAACTACCCCGTCGCCTACCATTGCGCCGTCGGCGCCGATCGCACGGGCGCCGTCACCTACCTGATCCTCGGACTGCTCGGCGTCTCCGCCGCCGATATGATGCGCGACTATCTGTGGACCAACTTCTCGAACCAGAAGAAGTACCGCCCCCCGATCAACTGGGGCTACAAGATCACGATCGACGAAACGCCGGGCGACACGATGCAAGAAAAGGTGCGCCGGGTCCTGACCGAGCGGATCGGCGTCCCGGAAGAAACCCTCGACAAACTAGTCGACATTCTGACCGAATGATATTTCCGGGCTCCTTGCGTCTCCGGTAACATTTATCAACCTACCCGCGCCAGCTCGAGTTGTCAGACGCGCAGAGGTGCGTGCAGAATCCCCGTTATCACCCCGAAGGTGTACAAAGGTACTCCGAGAGGGTGAGAACGGGGAGAGGAAAACGAATTCAAATAAAGAAGAAAACCGTCTGCGGAATCGCAGACGGTTTTCAACATCTGATTGCGTTTCACAATGCAAAGACTTCGCACAGAGAAGAAAGCTTTTACAGACTTTTATTTGCTCATTCGTTTTCCGGTCTGTGCGTGCATATGCGCGCCGTCCTTAACCCTTTGGGATAATGATTTTTCGCAACCGCCCCCGTGATGTGTACTCCGCCGACCGGCACCCCCTCGCAGAGGACGGTGCCCCAGCCGTCGGACAGATCCGGGGCGGGGATCACGTCCCCGTGCAGATAGGCGGCGAGGGTCGGATCGTCGGCGGCAAAATCGAGTATCCGGACGAAATCGCGCCCGTAAGCCGAAAAGAAAGCGTGGTGCGGCACGATCCGTCCCGACCGGATCTCTCCGACCGTGACGCCGTTTGCGTAGATCAGTTTTTCCGGGAGCGGAAGAAACGCGGGCGGGAGCGTGACCTTCCCCTTGAAGAGCGTCGGTTCGGTCACGGGGCGGCGGGTCAGCGCCGCGTCGAAAAACGCCTCGACGAGTCTGCCGTCGTTTTGAGAAAGGCGGTCTTCCCCGCCGCTCTTTTTCGGCGGTTTTCTTTCCTCTCCGATCGGGGCAGTCAGGCGGAACAGGGCGAAAAACTGCCCCTCTCCGCCGAATAGTCCGCCCCCGGAATGAGGATAGTGCCGCCGCGTCGCGCCCTCCGGCACCCCCTCGCGGGAAAGCCCGGGGTCGGTATAAGAAAGGATGGTCGGATCGGTCACCGGGACGAGTTCGAGCGCGGGGTATTCGTCAAGCAGCCAAGCGACGGTCTCCTCGTTTTCCTCGGGCGAATAGGTGCAGGTCGAGTAGACCAGCGCCCCGCCCGCTTTCAGACACGGGAGCGCGCTCCCGAGAATCGCCCTTTGTCGCTGCGCGCAGGACGCGGGAGAGGCGGGCGTCCATTCGCCCACCGCCTCGGGGGTCTTGCGGAACATTCCCTCGCCCGAACAGGGCGCGTCGACGACCAAAAGATCAAAAAACCCCGGCAGATACTCCCCGAACGCGCGCGGATCGGCGTTGGTCACGGTCACGCGGGTCAGCCCCAGCCGCTCGACGTTCCCGGCAAGGACGGCACAGCGCGACGGGACGATCTCGTTCGAAACGAGAAAACCATCCTCCCCGACAGCCGTCGCGATCTGAAAGGTCTTACCGCCCGGGGCGGCGCAGAGATCAAGCGCCCGACACCCGCGCGGGATCAGCCCCTCGGCTTCCGCCGAGGCGACCGGGAGCATCGCCGCCGGCTCCTGCAGATAGAACGCCCCGGCGTGGTGAAGCGGAAGCCGCCCGACCCTCTCGTCGGTGTCGAGGAAATACGCGCCCCCGATCCCCGGGATCGCCCGGAGCGGAAGCCCGGCGAGCGCCCCCGCCCCTACGGCGGGATTGACCCGCAACCCCCGCACCGGGGGCGCGTCGGACGCCGCGAGAAACGCGGCGTAGTTGTCGCCGAGGATCGCCCTCATCCGGGCAAGGAACGCCTCGGGCAATTCCCCGCTCGTCGCCGTTCCGTTCTTTTCCATTCCGCGTTCCTCTTTTCTTTTCCTATTCGTTACGCGCCCCCTCGGGGCGCGTTATTTTTCCGAATACCGCGCGCGGTACTGCGTCGGGGTGAGATGCGTGTACTTCTTGAACAGGCGCGAGAAGTAGTTGTAATCCTCGTACCCCACCCGCACGGCGATCTCGGGCAGCGCAAACGCGGTGTAGGTCAACAGTTCTTTCGCCTTTCGCATCCGCTCCTCGATCAGAAAAAGCACGATCGACCTGCCCGTTTCCTTCCTGAACACGTTGTTGCAGTAGGACACCGAGAAATGGAAGCGTTCGGCGATATCCGCAAGGGTGATCCGCTCGGTATAGTTTTTCAGAATGTGATTTTTGATCTCGAGCGCCAGCGGGTGCATTTGCCGATTGCTGACGTTCTCGCGGATCAACTGCAGAAGCGAGCCCACCAGATACGCGATCTTGGCAAGGTCCTTCTCGGCGGAATACAAACCGTCGCAGGCGGCGAGCAGAAGTTTCATTTCATCGCTCAAGCCGTTTTGCGAAACGATCGGAACGGCGTCGAGATCCATATCGGTATTGAAGTTGAAACTGACGTATTCGGAGGCGACGGCGCCGTCCAGCCGCTGGCGGTATTCCACCTGCGGACGGATCAGGATGAAGTCCCCCGCCTTCAGCGAAACGGCTTCGTTCCGGACAACGTAGGTCAACTCGCCCTTCAATACGACCGTCAGGTCGTAATACTGGATCCTGCCGCAGTGAATATGATGCGGCTTGACGTTGACGTTGTGTTTGAAATACAGTAAATCGATCCGATTCATAAAATCGTTTTGTGCTAATTTTCAATCAATTACAAGCACATTCTCCGTTGCGTTTTTTGGGGGGTAACGCTATAATTGTATTGTAACATATTACACGCAAATTTGCAAGAGGAATCGTGGAACTATAAAAGTTATCCAAAAATAAGCCGGACGAAGAACCTGCGATCCCCTTCGTTCCTCTCGCGAACGACTCCCCCGTCTGCAGTCGCAAAATGTGATATTTCCCTATACAGGGACGAAAGGAGAAGCAAGCAAAAGAGCGTATCTTCCGGCAAGCGTCGCGACCGGACGGCTGACGTCCGCGTGACGCCCGCCGTCCGACCGACAAAAAACCGACAAAAAACCGATTATCATAGAAGGCAACGGTGACTTATCAGCAAAGGAGAGACCCATGAAAAAGGCAATTCGGTTTTTCAGTATGGCATTGGCGATCCTGATGCTCCTGCCGATGCTCTCGGCGTTCCCGGTCAAGGTCCGCGCGACGGAACAAACCTACGACACGACCCACGACGGCGAACTGCTCCGCACCGTCAACTTCAATTCCGAAGAGTGGAACCCCGCGTTTGTGGATTCGAACAACTGCGGCGCCGACGTCACGGTCTCCGACGACGGATCGGCGGTGCATTTTAAGGTCCTTTCCTCCAGTAATAAGCGCGCCATGTGGGGCGGTTTCTATTCGGGCGAGCCCGACGGCTCCCCAGCCGATCTTGCCTACGAAGAAGACCTCGGCGCCGTTCTTCCGATCGAGGCGGGCGCGAAATACACGATGGTCTTTGACCTGACCCTCGGATGTGACAACGTCGCCTTCGGAATCCAGGTGGACGGACACAACGCGCTTACGATTCAGGGGAACGGTCAATCGCGCTGGTATTCCTGGAACAATTACGGAGAACTGAAAAACGGCGTCGTACAGCCCGGCGTCGGCAATACCTCCAACAACAACGAAAAATGGGATTACCATACCACTTACGACGCTTCTAGACGCGATATGCAGACCTTTGCGGTCGTGGTCGACTGCGATGCGAAGACTATGTCGCTTTACGGGAAGTATCTCTACAACGACGCCTTCTTTTTCTGCCGGTCGATCACCTACGACGACGAACACGTCTGGGATTCCGACTATTTCCGGTGCCGGTTCGCCGTCCGCGCGATCGGCAACGTCACCCCCGACGAAACCTATACCGCAGACGTTTCCAATCTGAACATCTACAAGGGCAACGCGATGAATCCCCTGTTCGGGGACGGCTATCGGCTGCCCTATTGGTCGCGCCCCGACGACGTCAAACTGCTCGACGTCAACTTCAACGAAAACGAATGGGATCCCGAGTTCGCGACCGAGAGCAACTGCGGCGCGAACGTCTCGGTCTCCGACGACGGCTCCGCCGTCAGCTTCACGGTCCTTTCCTCCAGTTATAAGCGCGCCATGTGGGGCGGCTTCTATTCGGGCGAGCCGAGCGGCACTCCCGAAACGCTCGCGTATAACGAAGCCCTCGGCACCGCGCTCCCGATGGAGCCGGGCGCGAAGTACACGATGATCTTCGACCTGACCTTCGGGCACGACAACGTCGCCCTCGGCGTTCAGGTGGACGGCACCAACGCCCTCGTGATCCGAGGGAACGGTCAGTCCCGCTGGTACGGCTGGAACGATATCCGGGTCGACGAGACCTCCGACAACAACGAAAAGTGGACCTATCACATCGCCGAGGGATCGACCAAACGCGACGCCCACACCTTCGCCGTGACGGTCGACTACGACGCGAAGACGATGGCGCTCTACGTTCTGGACGAGAACAACGGCTGCTTCTATCTCTGCCGCTCGATGACCTACGACGGCTCCGACGTCTGGGATTCCACTTACTTCCGCTGCCGCCTGAACGTCCGTGCGATCGGCGGCACTCCGAACGCCAACTACACCGCCGACCTCGCGAACCTGAAGATCTTTAAGGGCAACGTGATGAACGCCCTTTGGGACAACGCCTTCGCCCTTCCCTACGCCTCTCACGAGGACGACGAACTTCTCCTGAAAGCGAACTTCGGCTCCGACGGTTGGGACCCGGTCTTCGCGACCGAAAACAACTGCGGCGCCGACGTCTCGGTCTCGGACGACGGCTCGACGGTCGGTTTCACGGTCCTTTCCTCCAGCTATAAGCGCGCCATGTGGGGCGGCTTCTATTCGGGCGAACCCGACGGCTCCCCGGCGGACCTCGCCTACGAAGAGGCGCTCGGCGCCCTGCTCCCGATGGGACCCGGCGCGCGGTACACGATGACCTTCGATCTGACCCTCGGGGACGATCACGTCGCCCTCGGCGTCCAGGTGGACGGGCGGAACGCCCTCTCCATCCAGGGAAGCGGTCAGTCTCGCTGGTACGGTTGGAACGACCTCCACGTCACCGACGCCACCGACAGCAACGAAAAATGGACCTATCACATGGACCCCGAAACGACGAAGCGCGATACCCACACCTTCGCCGTGACGGTCGATTTCGACACGAAGACGATGGCGCTCTTCATCAAGGACGGCGACGAGTTCTATTTCTGCCGCTCGATGACCTACGACGGCTCCGACGTCTGGGCGTCCGACTACTTCCGCTGCCGCCTGTGCGTCCGTTCGATCGGCGGCACCCCGAACGCCAACTACACCGCCGAGATCTCGGATCTGAAGATCTATAAGGGCTTGGGCCCCGCCGTCTCCCGACTCTCGATCATGAGCTACAACGTCGAGATGTACGGTCACGGCGGCGACGGCTGGGACGGCAGACACCCCGCAAAAGCGATCGAGACCATCTTGGATCAGTCACCCGATATCGTGGGGCTGCAGGAAGTCAACCAGGTCGTCGAAAAACTCTTCGGATTGATCACGATCAAGAACGAAGGTTGGGACGATTACCTGCCGACCCTGATCTCGAACGGCTACGCGCAGGTCCGGGGCGACACGAGCCGCGACTGTTGGTGCGATCTCTACTATAAGACCGATAGATTCACCGAACTGGACAGCGGCTACAAGCGCTATTCGGCGCTCGGATCCGAGTTTCCCGACGTCCCGACGAACGGCGCCGATCCGACGCGGGATAAACTCGGCAGAATGTTTACCTGGGCGCTGCTGAAAGATAAGCACTCGGGCAAAACGACCCTCGCGATCTCGACGCACCTGCATTATCGGAAGAATACCGACGACAACGCCTCCACCGAAGCAAACGCTCTGGTCCGTCAGTACGAGATCCGTCTGCTGCTCGCGTGGATCGAGGCGCAGACCTTTAACTACGACGCCGTCGTGGTCGTCGGCGATATGAACGCGCATTGCCTGTCCGGGCTCGGAAAGACCACCATCAATATTTTCAAGAACGAAGGCGACTTTTCGATCACCCGCGACGTCGCGAAGGTCAAGGGCGACGTCGGCAGCACGCTCGCGGAGAACGACCGCACGACGCGTCCGGAGTGGGTTTTCGACTACGTCCTGACCCGCGGCAACGTCGAGAACGAGTATTTCACGGTCGTCGACAACAAGATCGACAACGGCGGAACGTCCTATCCGTCCGACCACCTGCCGATCCTGTCGAAATTCACCGTCTACTGATCAAATGACGTTTCGGCAAATATCCCGCGCGCGGCGCCCAAGCGGCGCCGCGCTTTTTTTTGTATCCGAAAACCACGCGATAGTCGCGTGGTTAAAAAGAGGTTAACCGGTGAG
>CAMJDE010000107.1 GCA_946404295.1 uncultured Clostridia bacterium
GAGAATCGCGGACAGGGTCGTGACGGCGAGGATCAGGGGCATATCGTTCGAGAGCCCCACGACCGCGGCGATCGCCATCGCGCCGAACGCGACGTGGGACAGTCCGTCGCCGATAAATGAAAAGCGTTTGAGGACCAGGGTCACGCCGAGAAGAGACGAGCAGAGTGCGATCAGGACGCCGACGATCAGGGCGTATCTGACGAAAGGAAACTGAAGATAAAGAGACAGTTTGTCAAATACTCGGGTCATACTCACACCCCCTCTCCAAAGAAGCCCGACGCGCCGTTTTGCCGGTATTCCTCCGTCGAACCGAAGAATACGTTTTCCGAAAGGTGCAGGATTCGTTTCGCGTATTTCATGGCGGCGGCGATATCGTGCGAGATCATGACGACCGTGATTCCATCCTCACGGTTCAGTCGGGCGATCAGTTCGTACATTTCTTTCGTGACGACGGGATCGAGACCCGTGACCGGTTCGTCGAGAACGAGCATTCGTTTGGTCGCGCAGAGCGCGCGTGCGAGCAGTACCCGCTGCTGCTGTCCTCCGGACAGTTCGCGGTAACAGCGATCCGCCAGTTCCTCCAGTTCCATCTTCTTCATATTCTCGAGCGCGATCGCCTTCTCGGCTTTTCCGTAGAAAGGACGCGCGCCCATCCGGTTCTGACAACCGGACAGGACGATCTCCCGCACCGAGGCGGGAAAATCCTTCTGCACCTCGGTCTGTTGAGGGAGATATCCGATCTCGTTGCGTTTCAGTCCGTCTCCGAACGCGATCTCTCCCGACAGGGGAGACAGCAGTCCGAGGATCGTCTTCATCAGCGTACTTTTCCCGGATCCGTTTTCGCCGACGACGCAAAGATAATCCCCCGGTTCAACCGTGAAATTGAGTCCGTGTACGATCTCGCGCCCGTCGTATCCGAGCGACAGGTCCCGACAGGTAAGCAATGCCATTTTTCAATCCTCCCGATGCCGAGGTTTAATCAACGGGTTCAAGGGTTTGGACGTTTAGACCCCCGTTTTGGACGGTCCCGGTCAGAACGACCGTGGTTCCGATCGCGGGAACGTTGCCCGAATAAGAAAAGCCGATTTCCCAGGACCCGTCGTAATAGGGATCCTGCAGGGTGTTCCGAGATTTGATCCGACCGTATCCGATAAAGGTTTTGCCCTCGAAAGCGTCCGAGAAACGACGGAAGTTCACGATCTGGACCCGTTCAAGCGTATCGCTCATCACGTACATATTGATCTCATACGCGGCTCCGGTATAGACGGTTTCAGTCCGGACGGTCGCTTCCTCGATCCAGTAGTCGTCAAGCGCCGCCTCGTCGGAAACGAAGGTTCCTTCTACCGTAACGAGGGACCCGACCGGGGGGAGTTCCTCTCCGCTCTGCGGGTTGAACTCCCATTGCCAGTCGCAGCATTTGGTCTGATCGTAATAACCCCAGACGTAATAACGGTCGATCCCGTTGTACGCGTCGTGTAGGACGGCTAACACGCCGTATTTCTTCAGCTTCTCTCCGTCGAGTTTTTTTGCGTAGCCGTTATAAAAAACGTTTTGGTAGAGAATATATTCGTCCTGACTGATCGTGTCGAGACGTTTGTCCGAGGTGCTTTGCGCCCCCCTTTCCCCGGAAGACGGGTTTCCGGCGTTGCATCCGCAGGAAAAAAGGATCAATGTCGCGAGAAGAAGGCTTTCAAAAATGATACCGAATCTTTTCATACGTTTTTACTTCCTTTTTCTTTCGTTCCGGGGAATTCGGGGCTTCGGTCACTTCAGCGCCTCAATCAGTACGTCGAGATTGCTTTCCATGATGCAGATGTAGGTCGTTCCTTTTTTCACGTCTTTAGCCGTGACAGACTGCATCGAGTCGAGGGTTCTTACCGTCTGATCCTTCGATCTCGTCTGCTGTTTGATCGTCTCCGCGATCCTGCCGTCCGAACTCTCGATCTGCAGGATCGATTGCAAGCCGAGTTCGTCGACCTTACCCGCGAGAAATACGACCGTCTCAAAACTCGCCTCGCTCTCCGCGGAGCAACCGACGAAGGCGGCGTAATAGTCAAGACCGTAATCGTCGGTCAGATACCGGAAGGGGAAGCGATCTCCGAAGAGCAGCGTTTTGACGGGAGCTTGGGCTACCGCCGCCTCGTACCGGGCGTCCAGCGCGTTCAACGCGGCGACGTACGCAGCGGCGTTCGAAGCGTACGAATCCGCGTTCTCCGGATCGAGCGACTTGATCTTGTCGGCGATCCGCTCGACGAGAACGGCGGCGTTTTTGAGGGAGAGCCAGACGTGTTCGTCGTACTCGGTTTCCTCTTCGTGATCGTGGTCGTGATCGTCTTCGTCGTGGTCGTGTTCTACCTCATGCTCGTGCTCGTGGTCGTGGTCGTGGTCGGCTTCCATTCCTTCCTTGATCTCCTCTTCCTTGACCCGGTCTCCGAGCGTTTCCATCAGGTTGATGACCAGCATATCGGGGTTGTGCGCCGTTTTCAGGACGTCTTCGACCCATTCGTCGGACTCTCCGCCGACGTAGATAAAGAGGTCGCACGTCGAGATCTTCACGATGTCGTCCGCCGTCGGCTGATAACTGTGCAGGTCTGCGCCGCTGTCCAGCAGCAGGGTGAGTTCAACGCGGTCGCCGTGATCCCCGACGATCGAACGGACCCAGTCGTATTCGGGAAAAACGGTCGTGACGATACTGATCTTTCCGTCGTGATCGCCCTTGACGGAGCAGGACGTCAGCGCGCCAGCGATCAATAGAATACAAAGTAAAAGAACAAGTATTTTTTTCATTATTATTCTCCTTATCGGGTGTCGCTTTCAAATATATATAGAAAAAGCAAGGAGACGGCATACGCCGAAAGACTCCGCACGAATGCGGAGTATCCCCTTGCTTATTTCAAATCAATTCAATAGTTTATCTTTCAGGGAAACGGGTGTAATCGCCCGCGCGGAATCAACGCGGGTATCAAAAAGCGAAAACGAGCGGGCAACCGACGCGAGGAGAAGGGCAAAGAGGATCAGCCCGATCGAAAAGGATCGCAGAGTATTGCGGCAGATCGCGACGAGCGCGCAAACGGGGCAGTCCTCTCCCGAGCAGTCGTGACGCGTCTCGTGCAGAATAAAGTAGTACGATGCGAAAAGAACGAAGAAGATCAAAAGGATCAGAAGGGCCGATATGATCCGCCGTTTCGTCTTCATTTTCGCACCGCCTTTCTTTTTTTAAAAATGAAGTTCAGTTCTTTTTGCACCGGGCGCAGACGCCCGTCAGGACCGAATCGGACATGGTCACCTGAAAATCCGAATCGCGCAGCACGCGCTCGACCAGGTTTTCGCTCGTCGGGCTCGGCAGGTGATAGACCGTACCGCAGACCGAACAGGTCAGATGAAGGTGGTTCTTACACTCGTCCGAACCGACGAATCGGTATCCGTTGGTCTGAGACGAGGAGAGCGGAGACCGTTTGACAAGCCCCGCTTTTTCAAGGGAAGCGAGGTTCCGATAGATCGCGCTCCGGCTGATCAAGTCGCGTCCGACGAGGTTGGCGAGCCGATCGACCGAGAGCGCCTCGTCCGCATGTGCCTTCAGGACGTCGAGCAGCCGCGTTCTTTGTTTTGTCAGGTAGCGCATCTGTTGTCTCCTTCAATTTGCGACCGATTCGCAAATATGATTATAACGCAAGAGCTTCGGTTTGTCAACGGTTTGCAGAAATAATTATTGTTCGAGTATTTCTCTGTTAACTCTTGTAAAAAAAGCGAAAATGTTGTATAATGTATTGGAAAAATCCCCAAAAACCGCGGGGAAGGAGAAACGATGAGTTTTATCAGTTCGATCCAACTTGACGTCATGCTCATTTTGAGTGGTGCTTGCGCGATTCTTGCAGTTATGACGCTGCTTGCTCGATCGCTTCCCACAAGACCGAGAGTCATTCTGACGTCAATGGAGACGACGGCTGCTTTGCTTTTGCTGTTCGACCGTTTCGCTTATTTGTACGACGGACAGCAATCGTCTGTTGCGTTCTATATGGTACGCATCTCGAACGGTTTGCTCTATTTCTTCCAACTGTTTCTCCCGTTCCTTGTGACGAGATGCCTTTCCGACACGCTGAAAAACGAGGCGAAGGTCCGTCAAAAGCCGAAACTTCTCTACGTCTGCGACGCGTTCTTTGCCGTCGGCTGTATCCTGCTCCTGATCGCTCCTTTCTTCGATCTTTATTATACGATCGACGCGGAGAACCGGTATCATCGCGCCTCTCCCCACGTCCTCTGCTATCTCTTCCCGTTCCTGATCGTCCTTTTGCAGGAGACCGTTCTGATCCTCTATCGCCGTCGCCTGAAACCCCATTACGCGAAGACGATGATCGTCAGCATCGCCCTTCCGACCGTCGCGGCGATCGCGCAGATCTTCTGTTACGGTCTGTCACTCACGAATATGACGTCGGCTGTCATCATCATCGTGTTCTATACCTTTTCTCTCCGGTTTACGAGTCAACTCGCCGAACAAGCCAGGAGCCGCGAACTGGATTTTTACAAAGAGGCGCAAAAGAAAGAATCCCAGATGTTCGAGGAGACGACCGAGGCGCTCGCCAACGCCGTCGACGCGAAGGACAAGTATACCAGCGGACATTCGATCCGCGTCGCCTATTATTCGCGCCTGATCGCAAGGGAAGCCCGCCTTCCCGATAAGATCTGCGAGCAGGTCTACTTCGCCGCGCTTCTTCACGACGTCGGAAAGATCGGTGTATCGCTCGAGATCATCAATAAGGTCGGAAAACTGACCAACGAGGAATACGAGCAGATGAAACAGCATCCCGTCCTGGGTGAGGAGATCTTAAAAAGCATCCACCAGGCGCCCTACCTTGCGGTCGGTGCGCGTTCGCACCACGAACGCTACGACGGGCACGGCTATCCGGACGGACTTGAAGGGGAAGATATCCCATTGATCGCACGGATCATCGCCGTCGCCGACGCCTACGACGCGATGACCTCTTACCGAAGCTACCGTTCGCCCCTCTCCAAACAGACGGTAAAAGACGAACTCCGCCGCGGCATCGGAACGCAGTTCGATCCCACATTCGCGCGCATTATGCTGCGGATCATGGACGACGGGTACGACAGTACAAGAACCGCGTAAAAAAAGAAAACCCCAGAGGGACACCTGCGATAGAGCAGGCGTCCCTCGCGGTTTGTTTTTGGGTTTGGTGCGAATGGATCGTAATGAAATCTAAAACCAATTGGGAGGTCACTACAAATAAAGAAGTATTGCAGTTTTCCGCTATGTTTTGCGGAATATCCTTGAAAAACGAGCTACCGCAAACAGATACTCTATGTAGTTTGTGATTTTGTTTTCCATAAAGGATACTTCTGTTTTGAAAGCTTTCACCTATAAGTCGCGGATTTTGGATCTGATTCGGCGTTTTTTATTTTTTTGCCGCCGAATTGCTCCGGCGGCAAAAATACTTGAACTACGCTTTCTCTATCGGCAGCCACAACTCGATATATCTGGACTGACTTATAGTTTCATCACCGTTTTTATAGTACCAATGTGTCACTGCGATTTCCGGGGCGTCTGCAAGCTGATATCCGGACGACGGCAGCCACTCGCTTACCATTTTTCGGCGAAGTTCCGTAATGGCGTTAGTAGGGTACCGCATCCTCTCGGTCTCACAGATCACGAACAACTGTTTCGGAACGACGATCTTTTCAAATTCCTTGGCTTTCTCGTCATATCCTAAACCTTTTGCGAGGTTTTCCGTCCACCATTCATCAAGCTGCTGCGCAATGTAGAAATCAAATCCGTCGTCTCCGATATTCGTTATTACGCTGTAACCGTTGTCACGATCGCCGCAGACGCCTTTCAGCAAATACTGGTTGACTCTTGAATGAACGTAGAAATCATGTTCCTGTTCATATCTGTTTTCCGGTGCGCCGGTAAAATGTCTTTTGAACCCGGTCAAAATCATTTCCGGCTTTTCTTCGATCCTGTAGTTCATGGTTGTTCCACCCTCCAAACTGAATTTCAGTACAAGGCGTGAAAAGGAGCGAAGCTTAGCGGATTTGTCACGTGCCTGTGACGGCAGGACGCCGTGAAAGGCTTTGAACGCACGGGCGAAGCTGTCGGGGTTGTCGTAGCCGTATTTCAGAGCGACATCGATGACCTTTGCGCCATCCGCCTGCAGTTCGGCGCCAGCAAGCGAAAGACGGCGGTTGCGGATATACTCGCCGAGCGTATAACCGCACAGGATCCCGAACACACGCTGAAAATGGTAAGACGACGAATATGCGACCGCCGCGACCTTTTCATAATCGATCTCGTCGGTCAGATTTGCCTCGATGTAGTTAAGCGCCCCCTGCATTCCCGCGACCCAATCCATGTGCATTTCTCCTTTTTCCTTGTCTGTGCCGTCATTTTACCACAGGGAGGGCATACTGTCCCGATTATTTGTGCTGAGAAATGAAGGCTCGTTCCGCTGAAATCAATATATCATAAAAGTGTTAAAAAAACTACTGCCTTCGGGAAATACGCCGAAGGGATTTTCATTTACGGAAGAAAAGTGTCCCGACGGGGTTTTCTTTTTTATTGCAGAAGTTTGGAAACACTCGCAAGAAAAGCGTCGACCGACTTTTCTTCGG
>CAMJDE010000108.1 GCA_946404295.1 uncultured Clostridia bacterium
GAGGAAGCCGCAGATACCGTCCGAAATCTTCGGCACGTTGCCCTTCAGCGTCAGCCCCGCGGGCGAACCCGACGCGGTGATATCGCCCGTGGCGTTTAAGAACAGCGCCGCGTGCATCAGATAATGCTGGCTCGCCGAGCGGGTCGACCGGGTGCCGCCCGATTCGCCCGAATAGGCGTACTTGACGTTTGCCTGCATCTTGTTGTTGTCAAGCGTCACGGTCGCCGCCGAGAAGGTCACGTCGGGCGACAGATCGACAGGATAGTAGGAGATCCCCGTCAGGTCGATCGTCCCCGCAAAGGTCGACGAAGGCGAACCGAACCACCCGGCAAGAGAGGGGTGTGCGTACTGCTTGACGCTCCACACGAAGAGGTTGTATTTCGCGACCGCGAGATTGGAAACGGCGTAGCCGACGTTGTAGTAATAGCGCGCGTTGGGGTTGACCGCGCCGTTTGCCGTTTTGCCGTACGCGGTCTTGTTCAGATAACTGTTGTAAGAACCCGCAACGTTGAGAGCGTCGCCGCTCGTCTTGATCGAAACGACCGAGTTCCCGTTGCGTTTGATATCTCCCCCGTTAAACCGGGTGTCGGCGACGATCTCGTCGAAAAGCGTAAAGTTCCCGGTCGATCCCGTGAAGGTCACGGCGTTCGTCCCGCCGACGTCGTAATGCGTCTCCGTATTGTCGAGTTCGAGATAGAGCGCGCTCGCGCCCGAAGAGGACTTGTTCGCGAGCAGACCGAAGGTCGAACCGGTCGCCGTCACGTCGAAGTTGGCGCTCACGACCGAGAGATCCTTGACGTCCCAACGTCCCGTCGCCGTCCGGACGAGTCCGCCGAAGTCGGCGGCGGCGGCGTTCGATTGCGTGATCGATGCGGCGTTGATCTCCACGGCGTCGAGGGTGACGTCGGCGGAGAGCCACTCGGTACCGAGAATGCCGCCCATGATCCGGTTCGCCGCCGTTCCGGTCGCGCTCATCTTGACCGTGACGTCGGCGAGGTCGATCGTGCGGCCGCCCTTGACGTAGGACGGGTTCGAGGTTCCGGCGATCGCCGAACCGAAGCAGGATTCGCGGTTCGCGTTGACGGTTTTCGTATAGGTCAGACCGATCGTCGTGCCGTCGAACAGGATCTTCTGACCCGACCCGTCGAAAACGTATCCGATCACGCCGCCGACGTAAGTTTTATTGTTGCTGCCGTATTTATCCGCGGGGGTGAGATCGTTTACGATCGGACGGTATTCCCCGCCCGATACCGTAACGGCGAGCGAATTGCCCGCACACGCCCCGACGGCGCCGCCGACATAGGTCGTATAGGTCGAATTGATCTGATAATCAAACGTGATCGCCGTGACGTCGAGATCGGTCAGGGTCAAACCGCCCGTCGCGTAGGCGGAGAGACCCCCGACGTAGATCGCGTCGACGTCCTGAATGAACCGGACGTATCCGTCGAGCGAAAGATCGGTAAAAGTCGCCCCCTGCGTCTTCGCAAAGAGCCCGCAATGGGTGTGACGGCGGATCTGCCCGTCGGTGCTGCCCGCCGGAAGCGCGCCGCCCGAGGAGGAGAGCCCCCATACCTCGCCGGTCGCGAGCGAAAGCGTATGCCCGTTCCCGTTGAACGTGCCCCCGAAGGCGCCGTTCGCGCCGTCGTCGCGCGTCAGACCCGTCAGACCCGTGCCGGCGAGGTCGATATCGTCGCCGAGCGACAAGTCCGCGGAGAGCAGCGTCGCGCTCTGGTTCGCGGTTTCAAACTGCAGGGCTCCCACCGCCGCCGTGCCGAGTTGGACGTTCAGCGCCGTTTTCGCAAAGTCGGTCACCGTGCTCATCTCGGTCACGCCGCTCTTCACCATGACGGTGTGCGCCGCCATATCGACGGTGAAAAGGTCGTTTTCGGTCAGAGTCGTGCCGTCAAGACGAAGGATCTCGCCCCAGGTATATACGTCGTCGATCGTATTGGGAACCGACGTGTTTCGTTTCAGCGTCCAAGCGGCGTTTTCTCCGCTGCCGCAGGCGTAGATCAAAGATCTGCCGCGCGTCCGGACGATCGTGCCCGACGTCCAGTCGCTGGACGCGTTGTGCTGATTATATGCCGAGAGGTCGGTCGTTCCCCCGACGCGGAGCACGCCCTCCGGAAGCGTCCCGACGAGCCCGGCATAGAAACGTCCCGTCACTTTTACGGAACCGTACACGTCGATAAAACTGCCGCCCGTCCCCGCGTTGCCGATCAGCCCGCCGCCCGGCGCGTTGCCGGCGGAGGTACCGGAGGAGGTCACGTCGACCTTCGTGATCGCCACGTACGCGGGCGTTGCATCGATCTGACCGATCAACCCGCCCGCGGAGGTCGAGTTCGCGGTCAGGGTGATCCGCGTATCGGTGATCGTCAAAGCGTCGGTCAAACTCCCCGCGAAATATCTGCCCGCGACGCCGCCGCGCGCCGATCCCGAGGAGAGGTTGACGTTCAGGGTCTCGCCGCCCGGCGCGTTGCCGGCGAAGGTGAAACTGTCGCCGTAATTGAGAAGATAGCCGAACACGCCGCCGGTGTTCCCCGACGACGAGATCCGCATTCCGCTCGCGATGGAGTAGGTACCGTTCAGGTCAAAAGTCACGCCGTCCGCGTCGTTGCGGTAGTAACCGAAAAGACCGCCCGCCCCGGAGGTGCCGGTCACTCTGCCCGAAACGGCGTAGTCGGAGACCCCGCCCCCGAGTTTGACCCCGGTCGACGCCGTCGCGTGATCGACGTAACCGACGATCCCTCCGGCGTAACCGGAGGAGGACGTGACCGCGTTGACGCGTGTGTTGTTCGCCGAGTTCAGCGTCAGAGTCGCGCCTTCGCCCATAAAGCCGACGACGCCTCCGGCGTGACCGCCGGTGGAGGTGACCGAAAGGGCGGAGCCCGACCCCGCCGTCGTCACCGTAAGACTTGCGTCCTCGCCGAGCGTGCCGCAGACGGTCCCTGTGTTTTCGGGTCCGCTGATCGCGAGGTTGGCGTTGTTCGTGAAAGTGACCGTCACGGTGCAGCCGTCGGCGATCTCCCCGATCAGACCTTCAAAGTAGGTCGCCTCGGTTCCTTCGGTCAACGGAAGCAGAGTGACCGACCAGTTCGCTGAGTCCGACCCCGCGACGACGTGGTTGGCAAAGAGTGCGCGCCGCGTCGGCGTACCGACGGGCGGGGTCTCGAGGATCTCCTCGCGCATAATCTTGATCGTCCCGCCGCCCGTGACCTTCAGATCGGTCGAAACGTAATCGAAGAGCGGGCACTCGAACAGGTGAAAGACGTCAATGCCGCTGGTCGGGATATTCAGCGTCCCGGCGAAGGGACGGTCCTCGGTCCCGAGACTGATAAAGTTGCGGTCGGTGACGGTAAGACCCGCCTGAATCGAAATGTTCAGCACGTCCCCCGGATTGCGTAATCCCGCGTTGTACGCTTCGCTGTAGATCGCAAAGTCCTCGGCGGAGCCGATGTCGTAGGTCCGTGCCGGCTCGGTGGCGGCGATCGCCCGGTCGGTCCGGGAAGAAAGGAAGACGAGCAGACACGCGACGAGCACGCCCCATGCCCAAAGCACGGCGCGCAGCGCGTTTTTCCGTTTTTCCCTTCTTCTTTGCATACCCTTATCCTCCCGAACCCGTCCGGGTCGGAATCATTCGTTGAAGTCGAACGTGACGACGCTGTTCGTCATATCGCTCCAGGTTTCGTTCGTGATATTGACCTTGTAGAATTGTACGTCGTAGAGCGACTCGTCCCCGGCGTTGACCGGGAAGGTGATCGAACTCCCGACCTGCTGCGCGCCCTCGATTTCCAGCAGGGTCAACAGAGACAGCGCGCTGATGCCTACCTTGGCGGAATCCCAGCGCAGCGTGAAATTGCCGCTTCCGACCCCGCTGATGCGGTAGTTGAATCCGTCGTACGACGCGGGGGCGTTCGACGTCGGATCCCGGAACGAGCCCTCCCACGAACTCATGGCGCCCGCCAGACGGATCTCTGCTTTCAGGATCGCGTGCAGATCCGACAAGTGGGTCGAAACGTCCGGGACCGCCGTGATTTCAAGATAAATCTCGTTCTGATAGGGGGAAAAGACGACGGTGTAGGCGTCGGAGGTTGCGGAGGACGACGGGAGCGTTCCCGAAAAAGAAGAGTCGTCGTAGAGTTTTCCGCTGTTGAGAACGACGGTCGTTTCGTCCTTTTCAACCGAGATTTCGTAAGAACCGACGTCGCCTGCCGTTGCCGCGACGTATTTTCCCTGCGCCTGGTCGTACTTGACGAGCCGCATCGAAAGACCGTAGGGGATATCCTGCGGATTGACGTACATCTGCCTGCCCTGCTCGTAGTTGCATACCGTCACGACCGCCAGCGGGGTCTCGGACGCCGACGCGACCGCCACGGTGCGGAGGTTGGCGTTCTCCCCCTTCTGCAGATAGTTGGAGGAGAACCGCTCGCCGAGCGTATCGTACGCCGCGACGGTGCGCTGCGCCTGCAGACTGTTCGTAAACTTTGCGTAGATGAAAATCCCGGAGGTGACGAGGAGCGAAAGGATCAGAAGCACGATCGCCGCCCGCATATAAACGGGGATACCCCGACCCCGGGGTCCCGGCTTTTCACGGCGCTTTGCGTTCGCGGATTCGCGTTCCATATCCTCTCTCCTTTCTTTTTACTCCCCTCGCCGTCAATCGACGATGGTCGTGGATTTTGCCGAGATGCAAAGGACGTCGGTCTCGCGGTCGTTCGACGTCTTGCCGTTGGTCTTGACGCGCAGGATAAAATAGACGACGAAATCGTCGGTCGAGTGTCCCGCGATCGGGTCCTCGGTCTGCCAGTAGATCGCCTCCGCGAAACGGTTGACGTGGGTATAATCGCCGTAGGCGGCGGCGTGACGGGAAGAATCCGCCAGAACGAAACCGTCCGCCTCGGTCGCGTTGAGATACTCGCCCGCGACGGGCTCGCCCCCGTTGACGTCGTCGTCGACCGCGTAATAGTAAACGTCGTTGCTCCCGTCGTGAACGACGTACTTCACGGCGCCCTCCGAGGGGGTCTCGCTTTCCTTCGCGACGTAGAGTTCGTATTCAAACTGGTTGTTCGTCGTGAAGGCAAGTTGGACGTGAAAGCCCGAGATCGCCGTCCCGTAAACGCAGAAAACGTGGTCGGAATACGCCTCGCCCGCGTTGACCCCGTTGAAGTAGAGGTAACGGATATCCTCGAAGGTCCCCCGCTCGGCGTCGCGGTGCCCCGCCCCGATATAGAGCGCCTCGGGAGACGTGACGGGGGCGTAGGAAAGGAGTTGCTTATTTGCGGCAAACCAGGAAAGGACGGGCAGGGCAAGCGCCAGAACAAGCGCCGCCAGCGTAACGGCGATCGGAACGAGTTTACGCCCCGGCGTCTTTTGCGGTTTTACTGCGGACCGTTCGTCTTCCATTGCCGACCTCCTTTCCTCCGTTTTCCGGATGATTCGTTAATTGACCGTCAGAGACGCGGAAACGAAATGCACCTGATTTCCGATCTTCTGGTCCCCGTCGTCGTACCCCTCGCTGCGTTCTTTCTCGTCTTCGCTCGCCTGATTGATGGCGAAGAAGTATTGCGGATTCCGGGAAACGTAATCGCCGAGTTCGGCGGGGTACTTTCTCGTATTCCCGTTGTCCGAGGTACGGCGGGAGATATCGATATAGGTCTCGGGCCATTCCCAATAGAGCGTGACCTCGTAGCATCCGGCGAGCACGCCGTCGGCGATCGGGGAGCGTCCGTCGGTGTCGAAGGTAAAACTCTCCTCCACGAGACCGTCGTATTCGTAGTGTTCACGATCCGCGCCGCTGCGCTCGGTAAAGAAGAGGATATGCCCCCGGAGCAGATCGAGCGTCCCCTGAGAGGTGACCCGGCGGATCTCGTCTCCCTCGTTGGTCTTGACGATACGGAACCCGTCGAGCGAGAGCGTGAAGGTCTTTTGCAGCCGGTCGACCCCGTCGAAAGGTCTCAGGTAAAAGGTCAGCGTTCCGTACGCGCCGGGCATCAGGAACCGGGTGGCGACCTGCCTCTCCGCGTATTCGTCGAAGTCGGTCCGTTCCAGTTCGTTCACCATCTCAAACGCCAGTTTCAGCGCAGCGGCGGTGGAGGTTTCGACGTCGACGTCAAAGCCGTCGTCCTCGAAATACTCCTTCAGCAGTCCGATCCCGGGATACCGTTCGATCGGGGGACTTCCCTTCGTCTTGTCGTATTCGGTCGGCCGTACGACGATCAGGTCGCAGTCCTCGCAGGAGGTCACCACGTGCAGCCCGGTCGTCACGACGGTGCGGTTGTTCGTGAACCAACCGAGCGAGGGCAAAAACACGGCGGTCAGGACCACGGCGGACAGGATCAGGAAGGAGAGGCACAGAGGGATCGCGACCCGGACGCAGTACAAGGTCGACCGATCGATCTTTTTCATCTCTGTCCCCCCTTTCGTTTTTTTGCGGCTGCCCCAAAAAATAAAAGTCAGCCGTGCGGTTTTGCAACTGGCTGACTCAATGAGTCCCTGTAGCTTTGCGTCGCCACTTCGCAGCGGC
>CAMJDE010000109.1 GCA_946404295.1 uncultured Clostridia bacterium
AGTAGAGGGCGGTCACGACGCCGCTCATCTTCGGGATCTGACGGATCATTTCGAGGGTAACGGGGTCCTTTTCCCCGTACCAACGGAAGGTCATTTTCACTGGTCGTTCTTCCTTTCCGATTATTTGATCGGGACCGTTGTCCCGGCGTTTGAAGAGCGGTAGGCGGCGAGCAGGACCCGGACAGGGACCGCGGCGGACGAGAGCAGAACGGGGTTCGGGGCTTTGCGCTCGAGCGCCTCGTAGAAACGGCGGATCAGTCGGTAGTGTCCCGTGCCCCAGCACTCTTTTCCGGGGAGTGAGAAACCGTCGGGAACGTCGTAAGGGAAGGGCTTGCCGTCAAGGTAGATCTCCTGCCCGACGAGGGTGATCCGTCTGCCGTCTTTGCAGTAGAGTTCGTCAAAGTTCGGCGCGTCGCAGGAAAAGGCGGTCGTTGCGGTGAAAAAGGCGGTGGCGCCCGAGTCAAACGAGATCAGCAGTTCCGCCGTGTCCTCGACGTCGATCGACGCCCGGTGGGCGTGGTTCGCCACGGTCGCCGCGACCGAGATCGGTTTTCCGCAGAACCCGATCAGCAGGTCGAGTTCGTGGATCGCCTGATTGATCAGGACCCCGCCGCCCTCGGTGGCTTTCTTGCCCCGCCAGGCGTCGGCGCGGTAATAGTCGTCGTCGCGGTTCCAGGTCACACTTGCGCGCGCGCATGCGACGCCGCCGTGTTCCGCAAGGAGTTTTTTTGCGACGACCGTCGCGGGGTTAAAGCGGTTCTGGAAACAGACAGTGAGGGTCGCCGGACTCTTTTCTTCGGCGTCGGTCAGGCGGTCGATCTCCTCCTCCGAGATGCAGATCGGCTTTTCGAGAAAGACGTGGATCCCGCGCGCGAGCGCCTCGCACGCCATCTCGCAATGCAGGTGGTGCGGCGTCGCGATATGGACGGCGTCGGGTCTTTCCTCGTCGAGCATCTTTTTGTAGTCGGTAAAGACCGCCGCCGTCGGCGCGTATTTCAGTTTCGCGGCTTCGGCGCGTTCGGGGACGATATCGCAGAGCGCGACGATCTCGACGCCGGGAAGTTTCCCGATCGCCGCGAGGTGGTTGCCCGCGACGGCTCCGCACCCGATCAATGCTGTTTTCATCGGTTTCTCCCGTTATTTGCTCCAGAACGGACCGTTCTCGGAGTACCCCTCGGTTTTCAGCAGGTTTTTCAGAGCGGCGACGGCGAAATCGAACGCCTCGCCCTTGGTCGCGAATTTGTGCCGCCCCTTGAGTTCGTGTTCGTCAATCGACGCGTAGGCGGAGAAGACGTGCAGATGCGGCTCAAGAGAGAGGAAAACGGCGTTGTCGGTGTGCCGATCGACCTTTCCGATCGCCTCGGCGATCTTTCCTTCGCCCTCGCCCGCGGGCACGATCGCCTGCTCTTCAAAGATCGCGTCCTTGATATGCATATATTTCAGAGAGGGAAGCGTCACGTCGATCCCGCGCGCGGCGTCGGCGCCGTTCATACGGTAGTTCGCCGCGTCGAAAATCCCGCCGAGCTCGGGCAGCGAGGTAAGCAGGTCCTCGACCTCCTCCGGCATCTGTCCGTAGATCTTCGATTCGTTCTCGTGGCAGAGGGTGATCCCCTCCGCCTTCGCCATATCCAGCATCACCGAAAGACGCTCCATCACCTCGCTCCGGCACTCTTTCAGCCGATCCTGCGGGACGAAGAAACTGAACATACGGATCAGGTTGGTGCCGAGGATATGCGCGCAGTTCAGGGCGCGTTTCAGATCCTCGAGATGCGGCGCGAGCGGCTCGTCGATCGAATACTTCCCGATGGGGGAACCGACCGAGGAGACGCGGATCCCGCCGTCGTCAAACTGACGGCGGATCTCTTTCAGTTCGGCGTCGCTTTTGAAAATGACGCCTTTCTTCTCAATCGCGCGGGGTTCAATGTACCCGATCCCGTTCCGCTGCAGGGCGGCGATCTGAAGGGCGAGGGTGTCGCCCGCTTCGTCGGCGAAGCCCGACAGAATAAACTTTGCCATTCTATTTCTCCCGTCTTATTTGATCAAGGGGCGAAGGGTCTTGAAACTGATCTTCATCTGCTCGAACGCGTCGGGGAAGTCGGGGGCGTTGTCCTGTTCGACCTGCACGTATTTCACGCCTGCCTTTTCGGCTGCGGCGATCAGGGGCTTGAAGTCGATCGTCCCGTTTCCGCAGGCGCAGATCGGGTGCTTTTCCTCGGACGACAGGTCCTTGAAATGGATATTCGTCATCCGTCCCGCGAGCCGCGGGATATAGTCGAGCGGATTCTTGCCGGCGAAAGTCGACCAGTAGACGTCGTGAATGAAATCGAACTCGGACTCCTCGATCAGGATTTCGTAAAGGTCGGTCCCGCCGCAGTCGACGAACTCGAAATCGTGGTTGTGGTAGGTCAGCATCAGACCCGCGTCGTGGATCTTTTTGCACGCCTCGCGGAATTCGGCGATGAAGGCGCGAACGCCTTCGACCGATCCGCGGTATTTGCCCTCCATCGACCCGATTCCGATGCTACCGCAACCGTAGATCCGATGCTCGGCGATCAGTTTGTCGGTGTCGCGGAGAATACGGTCGGACGGGGAATGGGTGCAGGTGATCGGAAGCGAGAATTCCTCCGAGATATCGCGGAGCCGCTCGGGTTCGATCGGACCGCAGCCCGAAACCTGGACGACCTCGTACCCGATCTCTTTCACGCGACGGAAGGTGTCGCGGATCCCGTCGGGGGTTTTACAGAAAGTGCGGAGAGAATAAAGCTGCGCGCCGAGTTTCATAGCAAAAACCTCTTCATATGAATTTCAACGATATTATAACATAAGAGAACGGTTTTTTCCATTGTGTTTTTTGCATTATTTCAAAAAAGCATTGCAAAAATTGCCCTGATGTGCTATGATAGTCCTATCAAAAAAAGAACTGCGTGACGCGTTCCGCGTCGGAAAGGAGGCGCCTCTTGGAAAAAACGATCACGACGATGGGGGCATTTCCGGTCGTGTACCGCTATTGCCGCGAACTGTCGCCCACTCCGAGCGCCTTCGCCCGGCACTGTCACGACGGATACGAACTGATCTATATCTCCGAGGGAGACGGCAGGTTCATCGTCGAGGGATCGGCGTACGAGGTCAGACCCGGCACGATCTTATTCTTCCGTCCCCGCGAGTACCATTACGTCGATATCAGTCCCGGCACGCCCTACGAGCGGCAGGTCATTCATTTTTCGCGCGAGAGCGTCGATCCCGGGGTCGGCATCTTTTTCGATCTGCTCGACGCGCCGTCGTTCGGAGAGGGGAACTGTTATTCGGAGAGCGACCTTCCGCGTGAGTTCACGGCGCTGCTTCGCGGATTTGACGCCGTTCTGAAACTCGAAGGAGAGAAGAGCGCGGTCTTTTGCCGCACGCGGCTCGCGGACCTGATCGTGATGCTTGCGACCTCCGACTCTCGCTCCGGGACGCAGGTTTCGGAAAAACTCGGCGCCCGGGTGGTTCGTTATCTGAACGATCACATCGAAACGGGCGAGACGCTTGACGATCTGGCAAAACGGTTTTTGGTCAGCAAGTTTTACCTCTGCCGTTCCTTCAAGGAACACAACGGGATCTCGATCCACGGTTATCTCACCCGGAAACGGGTTATGATTGCGAAAAGCAGGATCGAGGACGGCGTCCCGGCGGCGGTCGCCGCGCAGCAGGTCGGATTCGGGGACTATTCGGCGTTCTTCCGCGCCTACCGACGGATCGTCGGCCGCTCCCCCAGAGAAACGTGAGAAAGCCGGATTCAATATGAAAGAAACTCCAATCCTTGCAAAAATCAATTCTCCCGCCGACCTGCGTCGGATCCCCGAAAAAGAGATCCGGACCCTCGCGGGAGAGATCAGGGAATATCTGATCGACACGGTCACGAAGACGGGGGGTCACCTCGCCTCCAATCTCGGCGTCGTCGAACTGACCCTCGCCCTGCACCGCGTTTTCGACACGCCGAACGACCGGATCATATTCGACGTCGGGCATCAGAGTTACGTGCACAAACTGCTGACCGGGCGGCGCGACCGTTTCGACACGCTGCGCACCCCGGGCGGTCTCTCGGGCTTCACCAGACGCGAGGAGAGCGAATACGATCCTTTCGGCGCGGGGCACAGTTCGACCTCCGTTTCCGCTGCGCTCGGCTTCGCGCGCGCCGACCGTCTGCAGGGGCGCGACAATTTCACCGTCGCCGTGATCGGGGACGGCGCCTTTACCGGCGGTATGGTCCACGAGGCGCTGAACAACTGCGGAAAGGACCTGAAACTGGTCATCGTTTTAAACGAAAACGAGATGTCGATCTCGCGCAACATCGGCGCATTCGCGCGGCATCTCGCGAAGATCCGCACCTCGAAGCGCTATCGCCGCGCAAAGCGAGACACGCAGTCGTTTTTGCGCCACGTCCCCCTGATCGGCAAGGGGATCTATCACGCCGTCAGAGGGATCAAAAAGGGATTCAAAAATCTGCTTTATTCCTCCAACTATTTCGAGGAACTCGGGCTTTACTACATCGGTCCCGTCGACGGAAACGATTACGGGACGGTCGAACGGGCGCTGATCGCAGCGAAGGAACAGGGAGAACCCGCGATCGTTCACGTCCGCACCGTCAAGGGGAAGGGCTATCCTCCCGCCGAGAACGACCCGCGCTCCTATCACAGCGTTCACCCGGGCGACGCGCCCGAACGCACGTTCAGCCGCGCCTTCGGCGAATGGCTGGCAAAAGAAGGGGAGCGGGATCCGAAGATCGTCGCCGTGACCGCGGCGATGGGGGTCTCGACCGGGCTCGAACCCTTCGCCGAGCGTTTTCCCGAACGCTACACCGACGTCGGGATCGCGGAGGAGCACGCCCTGACCTATTCCGCGGGGCTCGCGGCGGGCGGTCTTTCCCCCTACGTTACCGTTTACTCCACCTTCCTGCAGCGCGCCTACGATAATTTGCTGCACGACGTCGCGCTCCAGGGGCTTCCGGTGCGGGTCATCATCGACCGCGCCGGGCTTGCGAAGTCCGACGGACCGACCCATCACGGGATCTTCGACGTCGCGTTTCTCTCCCATATCCCGGGAATCCGTCTCTTCGCGCCGATCACCTTCGGTTCGCTGTTCGCCGTGTTGGAAGCGGTGAAAAACCATCCCGGTCCCGTCGCGGTCCGTTACCCGAACTGCGGGGAGGATCCCGCCGTCGTTTCCGCCTTCTATCCCGACGGCAATTACGGCGCGCCCTTCGTCCGCTCCGACGGGGAGAGGGATCCCGCCGCCGTGATCGTGACCTACGGCGGGCTCGTCCGGGAGGCGCTGAAGGCGAAAGAGGCGCTTCGGGCAAAGGGGGTCGCGGTCTCGGTCGTTCTGCTCGAGGAACTGAAACCCTACGACGAAACGGCGCTTGCGCTCAGTCGCCTGATCCCGCCGGGGGTCCCGATCGTCTTTGCCGAGGAAGGGATTTTCGACGGCGGCGCCTCGATGATCCTCTCCGAACGGCTTTCGGAGATTCTTTCGCCCGTCCCATCCCAAAAAATCCTCGCGATCCGGGACGAGTTCGCCTCGCCCGACGCCCCCTGCGATCTTCTCGCCCGGCTGGGGCTGGACGCCGCCTCGATCTCTTGCGCCGTCCTTTCGCTTTTCGATCATTAAAAAACGCCGCTTGCCCGACGGTCGGGCAAGCGGCGACGTTTTACGCGGCTCTGTTTTTGCGATGCTTGAGCAGGATGCGCAGTCCGGGGTTTTTCCGCCTGAGGAAAAGCAGAAATTCGATCTTTTGCTCGACCGAGAGGGCGGATTTGTCGATCGGCACCGAGATCGGCGTAAACGACTTGTCCCCGATCACCAGCGTCAGAAGATTTTCCGACTCGATCAGAGCGGAGATGGAAGAGAAGGAAAGAAAGTGCGATTCTCCGTCGATGCGGACGTCGAGCGACCCTTCCGAGAAGAGCGTGTTGAATTCGATCACCCCGGAGCCCGACGCGGGACTGCATCCCTCGATCGCCCGGAGCAGTTTCAGCATCGGGAGCCGATAGGAAAGCAGCGCGTAGGCGACGAAAAAGACCGAGAGCACGTAGGGAACGAAGAAGTACCAGATCCCGCGAATCAGGAACCAGGTCCCCCAGATGAGACATAGCGCCGAAAGAATGCAGAAGGGAACGTCGAGGTTCCGACGGCGGAACCGGAGCGCCGCGCGGACGCTCTCAAGCATAACGGTGCGGTCGGCGTTTACGGTATTGACGAAAACGGGACTCATATACTTTTCTTCACTTTCTTCGGTTTTTCCAGAACATTATACCACAAAAAGATAAGGATGTCAACATTTTTCGCAAACCGTCCGACGCCCGGAAAGCGCGGAGCGTAAACGGAACGTTTTTGTCGTTTCGGTTTTTTGTGTTGCTTTTTGGCGAAGGATGTGGTATAATACTGTTTACACCCCGTCGCCGATCCCGTCGGAGCGGGGAAAGTACGGTCGTTTTGACCGAAAATCAAAGGATCTTTTATGAATATCATTGACCAGCTT
>CAMJDE010000110.1 GCA_946404295.1 uncultured Clostridia bacterium
AAAACCATTTTCGCCGAGCCTCAAGGAAACGCCGCCGGTCAACCCCTCTGCTCCTGATCGCGGATCTGTTTTCGGTCGGGATTTACTACTGATATAGAACGTATTGATATATATAATTTTTATAAAAAAAGCACTCTCTTCTCTCCAAACCTCCCTTCTCTCTCACGGGCAAAAAAATTCCCCCGGTGTCTTTTTCCGGGGGAGAGGGAACCGCCGACGGTAGGATCATTTGGCGGAGCGTTTCAGCGCCTCCATCTGTTTTTCAGCGGCGGCTTTTGCATCATCGACGGCTTTTTGCTGGAGCCGGAGCGCGGCGGCGCGGTCGGCATCCTTGATCTTACGCACCCATTCGGAAAGATTTTTCACCCTGCCGGTCTCTCTGGAGTAGTCGTTGCGGATCTCCGGGAAGTCGGCGGCGAGCCGGTCGATAATCTTCCCGATCTCGACTTTCTCGACATCGTAAAGATGGTCGTTGGCGTCGAGAATTTCCAGCCGGTCGAGGTCTTCTATCCGCTGGCGGGCGAAAGTTCTGAATGCTTCGGCTTCGGCGGCGGAACGTCGGCTGATTTCCTGCGCGGCGTCTGCGGATGCGTTGGCGGCATCCTGCGACTGCACCGGGGGATTGCTGCGGCCGATGGCGCGACCGAACAGGAAGCCGACGACCTCCCCGGCGATGAATGTGGCGACGCAGAGGATGATGGCGGTGGTCTTATTCATGGGAGCCTCCCGCCGGTTCCTCGAACATGGGCGCGTCCATGATGTTTTCCAGTGTCGGCTTGTAGTTCCAGATGATCCGGCAGTCGTTGTCGAACTCGTGGGTGGAGCCGTAGATCACGATGCGCCCGGACTGGTGGAACTTCTGCTCCCAGATGTCGCCGCAGGGCACCGGGGCCGCGTCGATGACGGTGAGTTTGCGGTACCGCGTCGCCTGAAAGACCGTCCCGGCGGCGGCGCCGACCGGCAGATGTTTCAGCACGGCGCGGGCGGTGCGGATTGCGACGGCTTTCCCGGCGTTCTGGCGCTTGGCGGCGGTTGCGGCGGGGCTGTCGGGTTTGTTGTGGGATGTCCGGGCGGCTTCTCTGGCTTTTGCCATATTTTTCCGCAGCGCGGCGATCCCGGCTTCGCTCATTTTTCGTGGTTTTCGCTCATATACGCCCTTCGGCATGATTCACTTCTCCCTGACTTCGACCTGTGCGTCGGCGATCTCTTTTTTGTGGGCTTTGAGGAACTTCTGGAACTCTGCTTCATCCTCGAACGGCAATTCCCGCCCGTCTTTCATAATCGCCCAGAACCGGACAACATCTTCCTCGGCGATGGGGTGGAGAAATTCGTCAATCGCCGTTTCGTACTCCTTTTTCTGCTTGCGGAGTTCGGCAGCGGTGAGTTTCGGAGCGGTCGGACGGTTTTCCGGCACCTCCGCGTCGATCCAGATGACCGCGCCATTTTTCGGCGGAAAGGGAAGCGGCTCGGCGAACCGGGCGGCATTGGCAAGTTTCCACTCGTAATGCTCCAGTTCTTCGTTCCATTCGCACCCGGTGATTTCAGCGGTACCGATCACGGTGCCGCTCCTGCTCTGGATGATTCCGATTCTGCCCCGGATATTGGTCGGGCGGGTACGGTATTCGATGGTCTTCACGTCATCGACGATCCACCCGGCGAACGGGGCGCGTACAAACAGGCATTTCATATTTTGCGACCTCCTTCGTTGATTATATTAAGATACTCCATCTTTTCGATATGTCAAGTCGAAAAACTCTTATTTTACAAGAAAACCGATTTTTCGGCATGAAAAACCGCAACGTCCTGCCGGGGAGAGGCTTGCTTTTTTATCAGAAAACCGGCGCACCGGGACGGTCGCGGATGCGGGAGCCGGGGGCGATGCGCGGAAAGAACGGCGGCGGGAGGACGGGCGGCGGCGGGAGCCGGAACCGGGGCGGCTGAACTGCACAGGACGCGGGCGGCGCGGCGATCTGGCGGCAGGGGCCGCACCCATACCGGCGCACCGGCGGCGGGCGGCAGGGGCGGGCAAAAAAGGGGCGAAAGCGGCTTTTTTCAAGGCTTTTTGACCTCAAAACAGACTTTTTTTGAAAAATTTTCACTTTTCGGCTTGCATTTTGTTTTTTCATAGATTATATTAAGCATTAGTCAAAGACAAAAACCAAACGGCGCAAAGCCGGGAAAGGATGGAAGCAATGATTAGAACGACGAAGAGAAGCGCGGAACAAATCGCGGCGATGGAAAAGCGCGCGGCGGTTATGGAAGCCCTGCTGAAGATCAAAGACGCGAAAGCACGTTATGCGGCATACTGCAAGATTTACGGAACCGAACGCGAATTTGCCCGCAAACACCGCCGGGAAATTGCGAGAACCGAACGCGAACTGAAAAAACTCAACGCGATAATGTAAGGAGGTTACACCATGAAAAAGCAAGTCATCACTGAAGCCGAAATACCGGCGGTCGTCGCCCGCTTTGAGCGCGGCGAGTTCGTCAGTATCATCTTCACCAAGGCCGACGGAACCCGGCGCACCGCGCTGGCGCAATTCGGCGTGGCAAACCCGGTGAACGCGCCCGCGCCGAAAGGAACCGGCGAAAGCGCGAAAGAAGCCCTCACGCGGGGGCGGCTGAAATTCTTTGACGCTTCGGTCGAAAACCCGGACGGCACCCGTGGCAACTACCGGCAGGCGCTTTTTGCGCGGATTCTCACGATCACCGGAAACGGGATCACCTACATTGTGGATCACGCCTCAACCGTAACGGCATAATATGGAAAGGAAAAAGATCATGGAAAAGATGAACCTCAAAACACGCGCCCGCATTCATTCTCTGGCGGGGGAACTTGCGGAAGTCGAAATCGTGGAGAAACGCGGCGACAATGAATATGTCGCGCTCTACAACGGCAAGCGCTTTTCGGCGATTTTCAACCCGTTCGCCGGATGCTTTTACGTTGACGATATTTACGGCACGATCACCGAGTAACGGAAAGGAACTGCACAAATGACTATCGACAACGACACGGCGCGGGAATACGCAGAACTGCTGACCGGGAACGCCCGCCCGTTTTCGACGCTTCGGCTGATGCTGGGAACGCAACTGATTCTGCGGATCGACAACGGTCTGCGCTTCGACCTTCACGGAAGCCCTCACCGGCTGACGCTCTGCGATTTGATCTACAACGTCGGCGAGGATCTGTTTGAACTTCACTTCTACCGGGGCGGGCGCAAGGTGGAAAGCCTGACCGGGCTTTTCGCGGATCAACTGCGGGAGGTCTTCGAGCGCCACACGCTACTGCGGCTGGCGGTGCCGCGTATCTGCGGGATAAACGCCTGACGGCGGCAGGAGGGACTGCACATGAAACGGTTTCTCGAAAGCGTCTGGCTGATCGCCGAGGTCTGCTGGATTCTGCTGATCGACAAAGAGGAACGCCGCCAGTATGAATATGATCTGGGCGGCGGTGAAATCGAACCCTGACAAACGAAAGGAAAAGCAACCATGACTACAACAAGGAAAGACCCGGTGGCGGCGCGATACTTCATGCTGGAGGCGGCGGTGGCCAGAAACGATGCCCGGCAGGCGTTGCGCCACATCTACTGCGACGGTGGGCACATCGTGGCGACCAACGGCAAGATGCTTGTCTTCACCGACAACACGGAGCAGCTGAAGCGGGGATTTTACGACCTCTGCACGACGGGAACCGGGCGGAACAAGAAAACGCAGTTTGTGCCTGTGACTGATGAAAAATCGAAGGACTGGAATTTTCCGAACTGGAAACAGGTGGTGCCGGACTGTACGACCTGCAAGCACCTGGAGTTTCACGCGGAAGCGGAAGAGCGGGAGCTGGAAGTATTCAGGCTTCAATTCGCGGTGGCTTCGCTGGGGACCGGGGCGCTGATCGGTCAAGAATACATCGACCTGATCTGCAAGGCTCAAATGATCTGCGACGTGCGGATCATCGACGGGCTTTTGCCGGTGATTTTCGAGGTGCCGAATTGCTATTCGGTTTTGGTGATGCCCAGGCGGGCGAAGACTGGTAAAAGCGAGGTGCAAAAACTGCTGGAAGCGTACAAGGCGGAAGCGGTCGCCGCCGCAAAGACTGCACCGGAGCCGCAAGCCGAAAGCGCCGGGGAACCGGAGAAAGCGCCGGAGCCGGAGAAACCGGCGGAACCGGCGCAAGCCGCGACGGAGCCGGGGCCGGTCGCCGCACCAATGCCGGAACCGGTGGAGATGCCGAAGACGCGGCAGGAAGCGCGGAAAGCGGCAAAAGCGCCGAAAGCGGCGGCGATGCCGAAGACGAAGCGGAACCGCAAGCCGACGTTCTCGTACATCTGCGAACTTGAGGACGGGAGCAAGATCACCCTTGACAGTATCGCGGAAGTCAAGGCGCGGCGCGACGTGCTGACGTGCCGGATCGAACCAGTGAAGAAGTCGCGCAAGGCGGCGTAAGGAAACAACGGGCGCACCCGGCGCAAGCCGGGGCGCTTTTTGCTGACGGGGAAACACCATGAGGAAACGGACAAAAAAAGGCTGCGGCGCGGCGGCGCTGGATCACGGCGTGGAGTTCTGGCGGTGCCTGTGCGTAAAGCCGCCGTATGCGCTGGCAATCGTGACCGGGGAAAAGGTCGAGGAAAACCGCACCCGCCCGACGCGCATTCGCGGGCGGGTCGGGATCATCGAGAGCGGGAGCGGAACCATTGTCGGGGACGCGGTGCTGTACGACTGCACGGAGCGGGGAGATTGGGATTACGTCTGGCACTTTCGGGAAGCGCGGCGCTACGCGGTGCCGCTGGCGTACCATCACCCGTTCGGGGCGGTGGTATGGGTCAAGGTGCCCTGCAAGTGGCATTGACGGCGGCGCACGATGCCAGCCGGGAACCGGGGAACCGGAACCCGGCTTTTTTCGTGCCGCGTTACGGGGCGGCGGGGGCTTTTGGGGCGGTGGATTCTGCGCCGGGATCGGTGCCGGTCTCTGGCGGCGGCGCGGCGGGAGCGCCGGGAGTGTCGCCGCCGGTCGCACTGTCGCCGATGCCGATTTTCGATTTGATCTCTTCGCCGTCGATGTACCGCATTTCGCCGTCAAGCCCGAAGTAGTTGATAAATTCGTCCATGCTTTCCATCGAATTGAAGACGATGACCTTGAAGTGTTCGGGGCTGTTTTTGTGATTCGCCCGTTCTTTGCCCTGCTTGCGGGCGGCTTTGATCTTCTGGATCTCTTCGATGTCGGAAACGACCTCCGGCTCTTCTTCGCGGTCGGTGCCGAGGATCGCGTTGGCGACGGGAGTGTCGAAGTTGAGTTCGATGTCGAGAGCGGAAAACCCGGTGTCGGCGAACTGCACACCGTCCTGAATGAAGAGCGCTGCGAGTTTTTCGGTGTCGTATGCGCCCATCATGTTCTGATTGTTGAGTTTGATGTTGATCTCCCGCTCTTCGGTTTCGTCAACGTCGATCACGGCCACGTCGAGCGCGTAGTCTCTGCCGTTTTCCAGTTTGTCCAGTTCGGAAAGCCGCTGATGCCCGCCGACGACATTTCCCGTTCTCTTGTTCCAGACGATGGTCTCCACCAGCCCGGATTTCTTGAGGCTTCGGTTCAGCAGTTTGTGCCCGTGTTCGTCCATGACGCGGGGATTGTAGAGGGCCTCTTTCAGCATGGAGCGGGGGATTCTTTCGACCCGGAACCGCTGAAAGCGGCTGAGCCGAACGTCGGCTTCGGAATGGTCGGCTGTCGCGCTTCGCGCTTCCGAGCCTCCGTTTGTGTTTCGATCAAGACGAGCGCCGCCGTCAGGCGAAGCCGTCGCGATTCTCTGCCGCGGCACATTGCCGCCGTTTTTTCTCGAACTCATTTTTCATCTCCGTGGCTTCTATGTATGGGTAAATTCGTTTGATGGTCTCGTAGTCGTCGGGGAAATGCTCTTTGATGACGGCGAGGTTTTCCGGGCGCAGATCGCCGCAGGAGCGTTTCGCGTAGCGGTATTCCGGCGCGAGTTGGATTTGATGATTGGCGAGATATTTCCGCACCTTGGCGGGGCTCCACTCCGCGAGAGCGTAGATGCGGTGATTGACTTCATCGACCTCGCCGACGCTTTTTATCATTGCGTTCCGTTCGATGGATTCGCAGATCATCTGTCCGTAGGCGAACCAGTCGCACCCGGTTTCGTCGATCAAAAAGTCTTCGATGTCCTTGATCCCGATGTTGGGACAGGTGTCGGTGAGGAAGTTCTGGTCGCGGTAGAGCCCGCCGCAGTAACAGGTGCCGAGCATCCAGTGCGGGAGTTTGCGGATCGTGACATGGTACCGGTTTTCGAGATAGGCGATGTAGTTCTCCTGAAACTGCATCCCCTTGACGAAATACATGAAAAACGGGTGGACGTGCCGGAAATTCCTGACGCACAGATCCAGCAGACACACGCTGTCCTTTCCCAGCGACACGCCGACGTTGACGCTCTGGGTGATGGTCGAAGCGTACCGGATGGCATCCATCAAAGCCATGTGTTGACCTCTGTTTGTTGCGTTTGACAAAGTA